>CAXHHS010000134.1:0-11525 GCA_964015645.1 uncultured bacterium | reverse complement strand
CTCGTCGGCAGCGTCAGATGTGTATAAGAGACAGAAGATATACCGTCACCACAATATTGATTTTATTGATTCCGATTGGGTTTTATTTCTTCTACTACCTTCCCAAACAAACCGTTTATTTTACCAGCCAAAATTTGCGTTTATTAGGGAATATGAGCCAGCAAATCACCGGTAAAATCGAACATTATAAAAACATGCTGGACAATGCGCTGATTAAAAGTCCTTCCGTTAAAGAGATTATCGAAAGTTCGCGTTCCGGGGCAAAGAATGTGACAGCAGTAGAAACGATATCAGAGTTAAACGCGCTATTTAAGCAACCGAAAATCAAAAAAAGAATCGAGGGGCTTATTGGCCAAATAGAAGATCTTGATTTTAAAAGCAGTACAATATACCAGGGAGATGAACTGCCTTTTTCGCAATTAAACATAGCACTCCGACCTATTTTTTCCCCAAACAATGTGCAAAATAATTCGGAAAATACTTTAAAAGACCACAAAACTTTTTCCGTTTTAAGGCTAAGGCCCGAGCTATCGGGCAATAACTTGATTTTACATGCGTACTATTTAGGCCACCGGCATGAAGATGACTCTCAACAAGCCGCTGAAGGCACTTACACGATTGAAGTTGAAGCATATACGAAGCTCTCCGATATAGTAGAACCGTTTATGAAGCCGGACATTTTCGACAGCATTTTGTTAGTAGAGCACGATGATCTGCAAAGAGTTATCTTCCAATCATCACAAGAAGGATTTTTGGCAACCCGCTTCGATTCGGTCGCCAACGGTTTCAGGGAAAGTTGGTCCAGCCAGCACCAGGATATTACTTTAGGAAACAAAGCCTATAAACTCTATTTGCAGCCGATTCGGATCGGGATTACCAACGATTATCCCCAACTCAAAACAGAAAGCATTGAATGGATGCTGGTCGGTTTGGTAGACGCCAGCCGCTTTCACAACAATACTCGCGCCATACCCCATTTTTTTATTTCGTCATTTATCTTCTTCGTTTTGCTGATTCTTATTTGCATGCCGTTTTTTAAGCTGCATTTTATTGGCACTTTAGAAGAATTAAAACGCATCGATTTGCTGCTAACCGTTATCGCATTATTTGTCGGGGCGGGAGTGCTGGCATTTCTGGTGCTATCAGTCAACACGGCGGGTTTAAATTCGGATGATCTGGATGAAGGGTTAAAACCGTTTGCCGAAGAAATTGAACGGAATTTTGGGGAAGAGCTTGATTCGATTATCAACCAGTTAACGATAATAAAAACCGAATGTAAGCTAAATAGCTCACCGTTATGGTCGAAAGGTGCCAGGAGAATATCCTCGATTCTGACTGATACAATATTTACAAAGGCGACGATATTTTCACCGGAAAGGGCCAAAGAGCTACCCTATCCCTATTTCCGGCAAACGGCCTGGATTAATGAGGATGGCTGGCAAACCCACAAAATCGGCACATTGAAAAATATTACCGCCCTGGTGGATGTTAGCAAACGCCAATATTTTAAAAGGATTAAAGATAACGAAGGATGGTTGCGCGGTAATACTCCCTTTTTTATCCAACCTATTATTTCGATTACCACCGGGGCAAACTCCGCCGTGGTCAGCATGGCTGATACCGTCAACGATGATTCCCTGAGCGCGGTAATTGCCAGCACCGTAAAGTTTATTTCCCTTCTCGAAACGGTTATCCCGGAAGGATTTGGATTTTGTATTATTGATAATAGCGGCCAGGTTCTTTTTCATAAAGAATCGAACAGAAATTTGTATGAGAACTTCTTTACAGAATGCAATAACGATCAGAAACTCCAATCGGCAGTTTTTTCCCGGGTTGAAAAAAAGCTGACGGTGAATTATTTGGGGCGAGGACATCGCTGCTATGTAAAACCGATGGACGGCTTGCCCTGGACGATTGTAACGTTCGCGGATTTAAATTTAATTCGCTCTTCGGAATTGAGCGCGCTTTCGGTTGCGGCATTCTTATTCTTGATATTAGTGCTGATTGCTACCGTTTCGCTCTTGATAATCAGGATGACGCGAGGTGCTAAACTTAATGACTGGATTTGGCCCCAGGAAAAATTAGACGGCACTTATCAATTTTATACCATCGTTCTGTTCGCCACCGCCGGCGTTTATTATTCGGAAATATACCAACTAAATGATATACGAAATTTATTCTATGCAATCGCTTTTCCAATCGGCATTACCATTGCGACATATATCCTTTTTCGAGTACGGCTGGAATTTCCGGATCTTAATGTACTATGGCAGGAACTTAAGAGCGCTTTTACAAAAAAAACCGGGAAAAGTACCGGAGACTCGGAAGAAAAGGTGCCGGAAAGTCCCGATGCTGATGTAAAAAAACTGGAACTCCCGAAAGCCCGGAAAAGCGACAGGGGTAAAACAATAAGAAACGCTATCCGAATACTGGGATTATCGATACTGATCAGCACTCCTTTTTCCCTGCTGTTTTATTCCTCTCATTTTTACGAGTCTGTTCTGTATGGAGTCGTTATGGGGGTTATTGGTTTGGGGCTGTCTTTGGATGGGTTTGCCCGCTTTATTACCGGTGGAAAGTTACCGCTTTATTATACCCGCTATGCCCTTAGCGGAGTGGCGTTTTTACTGATAACCAGTATTTTGCCTACCATTGCGCTGTCTCTTATACACATCTGACGCTGCCAAAGAGCTTTTCACAAAACGCTCCCAATTAAGCCTGTTAGCCGGAATTAAGGAAAGAGATATTCAAGCAAAAAAAGCGCTGGAAACGATCCTGCCAGAAGGCGATGAACAATCCGAACTGTTCCGGGAACTGGAAGAAAGCAGGTTGGATTATTTGAACGCGAAAGATATTTACAGCCGTCCTTTGTTTAAAACGTTTGTTTCTTCCGAAAATGATGTAGACCGTTTTTTTGAAAACTATTTTGATGAATGCCTGGGCGAACTTTACCGGAATCAACCCGATTCAATCAGGGAAGCACAATTCGGCTTGTTCAAAAAAGAGATTGATCCCGCCAATATCATCAATTACTCTCCATTTGATTCCTGTTTGGCTAATTTGCGCTCGGCTATTAAGATTGTCGGTTTTAAAAGCTGGGATTTGTTTGATCATAAATCGGAAAATGACCAATGGTATTGGAAAAAATTCAACAAGACTTTTTTACTGTTGTATGAAGAAGGCGGCAGCACCGGAAAAAATGTATACATCATCAGCAAAATTTTTCCTTTTACACAACCGGGGGCGTTTTTGTGGTACCTTGGTATATTTTTGATTATGATACTTCTGTTCGGGGCGCTGATATTTTTTGTCAACAAGGTGTATGTGTTCGACCTTAACCTGCCCTCCCGGCTGGAAGCGGAAAAAACAAACTCCAAACCGCCGGCGTTTTTTCAGAATACCATTTATATCGGCCAGCCGAATTCCGGGAAAAGCCAGTTTATCAAGAAAATTGAAAAAGTGTATAAAATAGATTTCCGGCAAACCCCTCCAACGGAGATGTTAGCAAAACTTGAAACGATCGTTCCCCCGGATCAAACCTCCCCCAAAATTCCTGCGGAAACAGCGTTAGGCGAAAAGGATATTGAGAACTTCCTGAAATCAGAGGTTATTATTCTGGACCATTTTGATTTGCACCTGGATGACAACGATGCGAACAAAGCCAAATTACAAATTCTCGAACACCTTATTTCTACCCACAAAAAAATCGTTGTTATCGTTACCACCATCGATCCTACAATTTTTATTCCACGGCTTACCGATGAGATCGGCGGCGAGGAAACAAAAAGTGAAGGCAAAAAAGATGCGGAGAGAAAAAGGGCGCAGCAGATCCGGCGGGAAAAACTGTATATCAATCGCTGGACAATGGCGTTAAGTTCTTTTGTAAAAGTATATCACAACATTAACATCGACAAAGAGAAGTTTGCAGAACTCATATACGAAACTCAACCACAGACCCCGGATGAAAATAATGAGCGAGAAGCCATCCCTGCCGGAAAATTGAACGATATCCTTTACAAGGAGTGCAACCATACGCCTTTTCTGCAGAGAATCGGGGAAGAGATTATTACCAAGTTTGACCTGGAAGAAGACTTTTTTAATAAAGATGCACTGATCGATGAAATTTTACAGAGAGCCTATGCCTACTACGGGTCGATTTGGGCGGTATTGTCTAAAACGGAAAAAATTACGCTAATTCACCTGGCGAAAAACGGGTTTGTTACTCCCAAAGATGCTCATACGCTGCGGCTACTCATCCGCAAGGGCATTGTGCAGCGGGAGAAACAGCGCAGTTTTCGCCTGATGAATGAAAGTTTTAAACAGTTTGTCCTGGGCGCGGAACCGAGTTCCGTGGTTCGAAAATGGGAACAGGAGCAGGAAAAGAAATGGGGCAACGTGAGAACGCCGCTAATAATTGTTTTGTTAGCCATTGCCATTTTTATTTTTGCCACCCAGCCGGAATTGTTTAACGAAAGCATTGTCTGGATAACAGGATTGGCAGCCGTTGTTCCGGCAGTACTGCGGCTGTTTAGCCTGATTAGCCCCCGGGGCAAAACATCTAACGATGATTTGTAATAGCTGGCAGAATTTTTTTAATCTTTGACCCCTTGCAGTTGCTGTGCAATTGCCCCTGCACTTACTTTTTCGCGCATCTCCGCAATTTTGACCACCACAATCGTCATATCATCATGCTGTTCCGCTTTGCCGGTAAATTGTTGAACGTCTTTAAAGATGCCGGCCATAATATCTTCTGCCCCGGCAGCGGCATATTTTTCGATGGACTGTTCAAAACGTTCTTCGCCAAATTCTTCTTTGTCAGTGTTCATTGCTTCGGTAAAGCCATCGGTATAAAAAACGAACAGGTCGTTGTTTTGTATCGGAATCTTAACTTCCTGAATTAAGCGTTCAAATGCTTCGCCTTTTTCCATTCCCAATGCTAATCCCCGGGGATTGATCATTTGCAGTTCATGCTCACGGGGTTTGCGCATCACCACCGGGTTGTGCCCGGCACGAGCCAGGGAGAGCATGCCTTCATCCATATCAAAAATACCGTAAATCATGCTGATGAAAACGCCGCGTTTAACATTGTCATAAAACAGGCGGTTTAGCTGCGTTAGCACAAATGCAGGAGAATCTGACATATTAGCCAGCGCGCGTAAAAAACCTTTTGTAAGCGTCATATAAAATGCAGCCTGGGTTCCTTTGCCGGAAACATCGCCAATCACAATTCCCAATCGATTACTGCCGAGGTGAACAAAATCGTAATAGTCGCCGCCAACTTCCAGCGCCGGGAGGCAGCGAGAAGCGATATCCAGTGTATTAAATTCCGGATTTGAATTGGGGAGAAAACTCATTTGCACTTCGCGGGCAATTTCCAGTTCCTTTTGCAGACGTTCGCGCTCGGTAATATTCTTATAGTAAGATGGCGCCAGTCGTGCAAAATCGGTGATGCGGTCACGGGTTATCAATGTAATGAGGGCATACCCTAAAACAATGATAAAACAAGCCGCTAACCCGTAACCGGAAATCGTGAATGCCGAGTTGCCGGTAAAAAACAGCGCTGTTCCGTAACTCAATACCGGGTAAGTTAAAATAGTGATAAAGCAAGCCAGAATATTGTAGCGATAAAATACCCAAAGGGGAATTGCAAATGTAATTGCTTCAATCATAAAGCCGGTTAAAAATGGCTCTAACCCTTCGCGGTGGGCAAGGGTAACAATTGCACTAATCAAAACGATTGCCAATACGGATGAAGCGAAAAACCGCCGTAATAGTGTAAACGCCAGCACGATGTATGCTGCAATCGTCCATATCGGCACAAACCCCATTTGGCTAAACATTTTTAATAAGGGTGCGGAAGAACTGAACATAGACCGGCCGGCATTGTACTGGGGAATATTTGCCAATGGTTGAAAAGTATTCACAATTTTTATTAGCACACTCCCCACCGCAAGGCCCATCACTCCATAAGCGATACCGCGGATAATATTTTTCCCAATGCGAGAATTGAGAAAATAGCGATTTCTCAGCAAATCGATAGGAATGAACTTTTCTTTCCAGGTTTCCCGCCCCAGGGATTCGGCGACACCCCAAATAAACACCAATGATCCGCCGGTAAATAAAGAGTTTAAAACCATCGGAAAAAGTATTTGCGCGCCCGTATCCCGGTAAAAAGCATAGTAAATATAAGCGCCGAAAAATAACCCTCCCACAATGCCCAAAACGATCCCGAACCGGAAATCCATTTCATAGGCTCGCCAGCGTTTCAGGGCAATGACAACAGTGGTAATCAAAATCGCCATCAAAAGGATTGGAAAAACAAATTGGTTTAACGGCGTTTCCGATGAGCGATATTTTTCCGGTATATCGTATTTGGCTTCGAACCCGGATATGATATTTCCGGCAACATCAACCGAAATTTTGATCTCATTATTTAATACCGGTGCGGCTTGTGAGGCTGTAAATTCGAAATCCATTCGCCCGCTATCATGGATTTTTTCATGGGGCAAAAATTCGGAAATCTCCGAATGATCCCTGGCTGAAGCCGTTATCGAATCATTTGCTGCTTTCATCTCTCGCCTGCTATCCAGGAGAGCGCTATATTGTGTGTACTGTTTCAAAAATGTTTTAGCAAAAGATAGTGCTTCGGGGCGAGACAGCGAAGGGAGCCTGGTGGTATCGGCAACGTCTCGTTTGTAATAGATCAAGCTGCCGTCTGTATCGAAATGCAACCGGGTATTTTTCAGAACCGCTAAATGATCGCTTTTCGTGTCTTTATTCTGTTGAAACAACAGGTTGGCAAAAATATCTTTTTCCAGCCACTTTACTTCCCAATAATACCCCGGAATATTCGACCGAAACTCCCGGTTGGCGTTCGCCAACCCCAATTCCATTTGTGCCTGCCGGATTAATTCGGTATTTCGGGTTAAAACTGCATCGGCATAAAATCCTTCGGTATTTAATGCAACCTCTTTTGTGATTTTATATGCTTTATCTTCAATTTCGACTTTATTAAACGGGAGATAAACACCAGCCATTGGATGGACTTCCGGGTACAGCCGGATAAAAACAACCAGGCTTACAATCATTAACGGAAGGTAAAAGAGAAGGAATTTCTGTTGCCGCATCGCTGCCCCCATAAGAATATTAAAGCGTCATAAAGCTGCCGTTTCCCAATATTCACCGGAAACATATCCGCTATACACGGAAAACACAACAGAATGTTTATTTTGATCGATTAGAATTTAAATGTGTTTTGGAAACATGCTGGTTGGAAGAAAAACTATGAGCTAATGAAATATCAATCATCCACCATCCGTTGATGGCCATGAGGGCAGATGCCGTAGGTGCAATCGTAGAATCCCTCGTCCCATTGTTCTTTTAGCCAATAATGGCCGTGGCAGTAAACCTGGTTGCAATCCGGGCAATAAGCGTCGATGCCCTTTCCGATGCGGATGCGTTCGATTTCGCGATGCACATCGGCGATTTTTTGCTCCTCCAGGTAAGCAAAAATTCGCGGGGCGTATTTTATATCGAGGTCGCCGGTGTGGGTAAGTCCTTTATAAACGAGGCGTTTTTCCCGAACGTGATGGGGAATTTCTACCCTCAGAATAAAGGCAATTTCTCCGCAGATGGAGCAGGGCAGTTGAAACTCGCTATCATGTATTTTGATGACGGGCGCATCCGGCGTTTGCAGCCGTTTTTGCGAAAGCAATTCTTTAAAACCGGATTCAACCGCCAGGGGTTTCCAGGCTTCTTCGAACGCTTCGTATAATTCTTGTTCCAATTCCGTAGCTCGCCGGTCGCTAATCGATTTTAATTCGCTGACCACCTGCTCCAAACGGCTTTTTGCCGAGCGCAGCGTTAGCTGGATGGCATTGTAATCACCGTTATCTTCCTCAGCGTTTTGCTGTTTTAAATCCCAGGCGGTAAATATCTGATAATAAACATCTTGCACATCGCCGATCCACATATTTCGCTGGGCTTCATCCATACTGGTTTGCCATTGCCAAAAGTTAACGATCTGCTCTTTGATGATCTCAAGCCGTTCAATAGAGTCGTGGATGTCCCAATTCGTTCTGCTCATAAGCCAATATGTTTAAATGCTTCGCTGAAAACAGCATGTTGTAACGATACAATTATTACAGTTAAAATACCATTTAAGGTATATTCGATGGCAATTCCAAAATTATAAGGCGTAATATAATAAAACGGAATCGAAATGTAAATGCCGAGAAAAGAATCCGGCATTTATAATTTTGCTTCGCAAATATAGCTAATCGGAATTTTGGCGGGCTTTTGTAGAATTAGGGAAGGTTTCTCATAAGATCGATTTTTTAAGGCAAAATGATTATGGGCAAAATAATTAAAGTAAAATCATTTTGCCTTTCATTCTTTTACGAATATACGGCAATATTAATTACTTTCCCCAACTTGCACTCTAATCCCCTCCGAATGCGCCGTAAATTCCGGGGCATACATGCACTGGATGGTCGTAATGCCATTGGAAAAATCGCCGTGGTGGGTAACACGCAGGGGGTATTCAAATACATACGTGCCTTTTGGCAGCCAATCAAAAAAGAAATTGGTGGAAGCATCGCGAGTGCTTTCGTAGTAGCCCAGGCCGCCCTGGTATTTATGTTGGGAAAGCACGTTCAGCGGTTCAAATCCGGCGGCGCGCATATCTTTCATGTGTACGTATTCCAGGCTGCGATCTACCCGCAGTTCAATGCGCACTTTGATGAGATCGCCGGGACTCAGCGCAGTGTTTTGCGAGATTTTGGTTAACTCCGGACCAGTGGGGGAGTTTTTTTGCAAGAACAAGTCCTTCTTTAATTTCAACGGTGTTTCGTGAAAGGTGATTTTATCAAGCTGCTCAAAATACTGCCAGTACAGCGCTCCCCAGGACACGCCGTCATCTTCTTTTTTGACGGTGATGTTGCCGAATGCCGGTTTTACTTCCGATCCCTGCCAGGCAGTTTTGAAATAGCCGGTTCCGGCTTCCGGTTTTACACCATCCATTTTTGCCGGATCAATCGTTTGGCCGCCGATGGTGATTTCGACTAACTTGTCGCTGGCTAAAAAGTCCGTTCCTCTTTTTAGCAACGCGTAACAAGCCTCGGCGGTGGCGCGAGTCGTTTTCCAGTCCTGGGTTTGTTTTTGCTTTAGCAGCCAGACTTTCAGGTCGTTGACGGATTTTTGATCTTCGGCAACTTCTTCGAAAAGCTCGATCATCAATGCCTGGGTTTCAATTGGTGCTTGATACCAATAAAATCCGCCGTTGTTTTCTCGCCAGTACATACCGAGTTCTTCCGAGTGTAAAGCGTGTTCTTTCAACGATTTAATAATGCCTTTTGGAACCGCTTTCTCACCGAGGCGATGCAGGGCAAGTGCCATCATTCCCTGCAAATACTTATTATGCTCCAGCCAGTATTTTTCTGCTTGTGACTGCCAATACTCAAACGCGGTTTTGTATTGCTGCTGAACCGGGTTATCCAAAAAGAAGCTCCTGGCATATAAATACTGAATTTGGATATTGCCAATATGCAGTTTTTCCAAATCGGCATCTCTTTCCAGCAGCTTTTGGTAATCTTTGTTCATCTCTTCATCGAGATAAATAAGGGCGCTGCGGATGGTTTGCCAGGCGGCGTTATTCTCCCGGATGTTTTTGATTCTCAGGGCATCGAGATGCCCGAACCCAGAAACGATGTAGGTGGTGATGTAACGATTATCGCGCATCTCCGGGAACCAGGGCCAGGCGCCGGTGGGCGATTGCATTTGTTGCAACTTGCGCAGGGCGTTTTGCAGCCCATCGGCCATGGTGTTTAAATCGAACAATAACGCGATTCGCTTTTTGCGTTCGGATTCATCCTGCGCTTCCAGCACCCAGGGGGTTTCTTCCAATAGCAGCGATTTTAGCTCCTGGTTTTTTTCCAGGTTAGAGAGCAGGGCATCGGGGCTAGTATTTTTCCAGCTATCGAACACCCGTTTAATTTTCGGATTTGAATTCGCGATATGCGCTGCAATGCTGTTGGCGTAATAGCGGTTAAACACCTGCTCCGAGCAGTCGTGGGGATATTCCATCAAATACGGCAGTGCCTGCACAGCATACCAGGCCGGATTGGAGGTAAATTCCAGTGCCACATTTTGATGGCGTAAAGTGGTTGATTCTCCTGAATTTAGGAGTTTCTCAAACTGAAACGTTTTGGTCTGCTTTCCGCGAATCGGCAATGGCAGCGTTTCCGTTACCAGCATCCGGTTGCTGAGCACCGGTAGAGTATTTTCTTCGCCATCGGAGAAGCGCTGCGTTTTGGCGATAATGCGATAGGTAATGGCCTGCGCGCCCTCGGGAATTTTTAGCGCCCAGGTAAGTGGTGCGCTTTGCCCGCCTTTTACGGAGAACGCTAATGTATTGTCCGTATTTCCCAACTGCGCATCGACCGGTTGCATGGAAAGGGCATCGAACAGTTGCAGCACTGCGGAGCCGGATAATGCTTCCTCCGTCAAATTGGTTACTTTTCCGCTAAACACAATTTCATCGCCTTCGCGCAAAAAACGCGGGGCGTTGGGAGCCACCATCAATTCTTTTTGAGTGATAACGGTTTTTTCTGAGAGCGCGTATTGTAAATCGGTGGTATGGGAAAAACTCAGCAATTTCCAGCGGGTCAACGCTTCCGGCATGGTGAAGGAGAGGATTACATCACCATTCTCATTTGTCTCCAAGTGTGGGAAAAAGAAGGCGGTTTCGTTTAGGTTCTCGCGTACCTGAATATCATCAAACGATTCTGCGGGGGGCGATGGTGGAGCTGTGCCACCGCCTGCTTTTCCGGCAGCGCCTTCATCCGCACTTAAATCATAAAGACCCGATAGGGGAGAGGATGACGCTTCCGGGGCATCCCGGGCAATTGCTGCACCTTCCGCCATTTGCGGCATGACTTCGCTTTCCATCCGGCCTTTACTCATGGTATTGAAGGTTTGAATACCGCGTGATCGTAATCCGTATCCAACCGTTAAATTTAACTGCTCGTAATTGCGATGGCTGAATTGCACGCGCTCGTTCCAATTTTTGCCGCTGGCGCCAAAGTTTTGAGCGGAGAACGCCGCGTTTATAATCAGCCCGCCGCGGCCCGGTGTGGTAAAAAACGGGTAGATATTGAAGTGCCAGCTTTGCGGGTTAAAAGCATCCAGCGAAGCATCGTACATCGCCGCTACCATTTCCGCCGCAACCTTTTCGCCTTTGGGGCCGGATATTTTGATTTTCCACTCTTCCTGCTGGCCAGGCTTCAGCTTGTCGCGGAAGGTCTCGTAGGTAATTTGCAATTCCTTGTTCGACCAGGGCACTTCTACCATTCCGTTGATGCGGTGTGCCCGCCCGAATTTCACGAAAAAAATCGAAAAGCCGAAATTCCCGCGATCTTCTTCTCCAATTGGAAATTCCAGGTTATTTTTATTTTCCCCGGTTTTAATCCAGCGCGATTCCGACGCTTTTCCCCGGCGATGGATTTCCAAATAGGCATGAACATCCT
>CAXHHS010000133.1:0-11550 GCA_964015645.1 uncultured bacterium | reverse complement strand
GAAGCTCGTCGGCAGCGTCAGATGTGTATAAGAGACAGATTAAAAGGAATGGCTTTATGGGGCAATATCGCCGTCAGTTTAACGACAGCAGCAGCATTTACCTACGGCGGCATGGCTGTTGGTCAACCACAAGAGGCAATCATTCCGGCACTGTTTGCGTTTTTCTTTCACTTTGGGCGGGAAATTATTAAAGATATGGAAGATGTGGAAGGAGATCGCCGCGGCAACGCCAGTACGTTTCCGATTCGTTACGGATTTGCACCAGCAATAAAATTGATTTGGGCTAATTTTTTGATTTTAATTGGACTTACGATTTTACCATACGCGATGAGTTGGTACGGAAAAATATATTTTATTATCGTTATAACCGGCGTGCATACAGTCTTGTTATTTGTACTGTTTAGCATTCGGAAGAATACAGAGCCGGAACACCTCGGTTTTCTCAGCAATTTGCTAAAAGCGGATATGGTTGTAGGGTTATTGGCGATTTACTTTCGCTGATTTTAACTTGCTATCATCGATATGATTTTATAAAATAAATCATTGTATCCAGGAGAATGAAATGCAAAAATCAAAGCCTTATTTAACCCCCGAAGAATATTTAAAAATGGAAAGAGTTGCCGAAGCCAAGGGCGAGTATTACAAAGGTGAGATATTTGCTTTTGCCGGCGCTTCTTTTAATCACAATAAAATTGCTGCAAATGTTTTGGGAGAACTAACCGCTGCGCTAAAAAATACTCAATGCTTTGCACTTACGAGCGATATGCGAGTTTGGGCGGCTGATGTTGAATTTTCCGCATACCCCGATGCAACCGTTGTTTGTGGGGAGCCAGAGTTTCATGATGAACATAAAGATTGGCTAACGAATCCGTTAGTGATTATCGAAGTATTATCAAAATCAACCGGCAAATATGATCAGGAAGAAAAATTCCGGCTGTACCGCTCGCTGGCATCTTTTAAAGAATATGTTTTAATCGATCAATATTCGGTTTACGTGCAGCAATTTTGGAAGACGGCGGAAGATGAATGGAAATTAAAACTATATGAAAAACTGTCAGATGTGGTAGCATTCAAAACAATCGCTGCGGAAGTTTCTTTGAAGGATATTTATCGTAAAGTTGAGTTTTAGGTTTTCCTTGATTTCCTTCGCTTATTCTTCTTCTCCTTTCAAAAATATATTCAACACAATATTCAGCGAAACACTAACCAGTACTGCCAATACTACTGTATTGGTCATTAGCAATTTTGACAAAATCGGAAGCTGGTTTAGCCACTCCGTCCCCAATCCAAAGTTTGCATACACCGGGATACCAATTGCGCAAATTAATGTCGTGCCGATCATTAACGAGTTTGCCGTGGTATTTTTCGCAGCATTCAACAAGCGAATACCGGACATCGCGATCATTCCGCATACAATCACAAAAACACCACCGAGCACGGAACGCGGCATAGCAACCAGAAGCGCTCCGAATTTGGGACACAGCCCGTAAAGAATTAAAATAACCGCCGCAATTTGAACGATAAAACGGCTGGCGACGCGAGTAGTAGCAATAATTCCAATGTTTTGGGTGTAGCTTGTGCAAGGCAATCCGCCGAAAACGGCTGCAAGAATGCTCCCCAATCCTTCTGCAAATATACCTTTATTCATGTGTTTGACTTTATAAGTTTCGCCGGAAACCGCGCAGGTTGCGGCATAATCTCCCAAAGATTCGATCATCGACCCCAGGTATCCGGCAAAAACCGCCAGAATCGCTGCACCGGCAAATTCCCACCCGAAACCCGGGCCGCCGTACGGAAACAAGCGGGGAGCTTCGAACCAGGGTTTTGCGGCTACCAGCGCCCAATCCACTTTGCCAACTGCCCCGGCAATCCCTAATCCAACCACCCAAATGGAAATAAAAATTGCCCCGCGGGAAAGGATGCCATTTAACACATTGCGAAAGCGAAGCTGTAAAATAAAAATCAGCAAATGACTGCGCCGGCGAAGAGGAAATTAGTAGCACTGCCATCGCCGATCATCAGCCGTACGGCTAATTGGCCTAACGCCAATCCAATGCAAATAATAACCACGCCGGAAACGGCCGGTGGGAAAAATTTGCGAAAAAATTTTAGTATTCCGGAAGCGCCAATGAGCATCTCCAGCAATCCCCCGATAAAAACTCCACCCCACATTGCTGCTGCGCCCAATTGGCTGGCGATTGGCGCCAGCGTTCCCGTTAATGTTGCAGACGGCCCCTGGATAATCGGCAAGCGATTGCCGATAGTGGTTTGCAAAAGGGTAGCGATGCCCATTGCCAGCAGGCAAAAATTGATAAATTCGGCTTTTTCTCCGGCGGCCATACTGATGGCCCCGGCTACTGCTAACGGCAGCACGAACGGCGATATATCCACCAGTGTATGTTGCCAGCCGTAGAGCAGGCTTTCCCACCAGCTTTGAGGGCGTTCATCAATTTTATAAATGGGTTCTTGAATTTGGGGAAGATCTTCCCAAATCGGCTCTTCGAGAGAAGGGTTATGATTCTTTTGTTGGCTCAGGGTGACTCCTTTCACTATCATTGATAGTTTTGTAACAACATTAGAATTAAGGCGCCGCTAATTTTATCCCCTAACTTTCCAAATTTCTTTGTAGTTTGATTTTTGCATGCTAAACCAGTATATTTTAATTAATCCAGTTTACTGGAGGTGGAAGGACGTATGAGCCTTTGCCCCGATTCGTCGGGGTTTTTCTTTGTACTCAAGGTAGTAATTTGAAACCATATCCTTCCATTTTATTCCCCCTTTTATAAAACTTATCTTTTAGTATTTCAATTATTTTCTCATTAAATGTTTGTCGCTTATCCTCAAGTTTTCCATAATATTTTAAAATATATCTGCGAGCTGGAAATGCGAGTAAATCAGCAATTTGTAATCCGGTGATATTTGCTGCTTTTGGTTTGACTTTTAGTTCGCGGGAGGTAAATACTTTTTTCAATTCCTCCGCATTTATGTAATTCGTACCTTGTTCAAATATACGACGATACGATTTTTTCAGTCTTGTATCTTCTTTACCTCCCCTTGATTCAACCATTACATCGCCGACCGATTTCCTATCCATCAAAAATCTATGGTATCGCTCCACCAGGATTTCCAAACAATAATGGTAAGGATCATATTTCCATGTAGAATAGCGTTGATGATGTTCAAATTTATCTATTAATACGGAAATAATTGTATATTCCCACTCCATAAAATAAGTCAGAATTTCATGATTAAATGCTTTTTCCACTTCAGGGACTCGCAGACTTTTAAAAGGATATTTTTTGTTCAAAATCTCCTTTCTATATAAAATAACCGGATCATCGGGATGAGAGCCGAAATATTTTCTTTTCAATGCTTCCACATCATGAAATAGATGATCTTTAACAAAATCCAAGTCGAAAATTATTCCGGTTAAACTTAAATAACGATGATTTATATTTTTGGAGCTCTCTAAATCAGCATTACCAACTTCGTCAATATATATTCTATATTTACTCAAGATCTATCTTCTCCGGGAATATGGCTATTTCTGATTATCCTCAAGATAGCTATTCCAAATATCTTTTATACTTATGCCATCTTTCGTAAACCAATGTGCGGGTCCTCGGACTGAATCACTTGCATAGCCTTGCTTCTTAAGAAGGATTTTAGCTAATTCGCTCATTGAATAACTTTGTTCATTCCATAGTAGATAACCATGAAATATTTTCGCTTGATATCCAGGTATTTCTTTTTCTTGATAATCTCGGAGATATACTATTTGATTATCATTAAGTAAACCTGCATTCACTAATTCACTCAGGTTTGTTTTTCGCTTCTTACGACCTTTTGAAATTGATGGTTTATAAGCTTTTGATAATTTTTTCTTGTCAATCTCAAAAAGTCTTCGCAATGTTTTATTTGGAGTTTCGACGAAAGCATAAGCTCTACTTTGAAGATAAGCGTAAACTTCATCATCGATCTCAATTTTTTTCATATCTATCACTCCTCACTTTCAAATTCCAGAGCAATATAAAACATTCTCTTAATCTTGTCGATACAAGAATAAGAATAAGAATGTTGTGTGGACATAAATTTAAAGTAAGTAGGAATATGATAAATATCTGTTAATTTTTCTTGCTGCTTCTCTAAGCTCGATCAGGTATGCTCCACCAATTCATCCAAATTATCCGGGATACTTACTGTAAATGTGGTGCCTTTGCCAACCTCGCTTTCCACCGTAATATCGCCTTTGTGGTCTTCTCTCACAATTTGATATACAATCGAAAGCCCCAATCCTGTGCCCACGCCAACGCCTTTGGTGGTAAAACCGGGATCGAAAATCTTTTGAAGGTTTTCCTGCGGAATCCCCACGCCATTATCCGCAATGCTGACATGAATATTTCCATTCTTGTGCGTAGTAGAGATGGTTACGGTTCCCTCTTCACCAACGGCCTGTTTGGCGTTTATCAAAAGATTGAGAAATACCTGGTTTAACTTCCCGGGAAAACATGAGACAAGAGGAAGTTCACCATAATTTTTTACCACATTAATATGATGTTTGATTTCGTGATGAATCAACACCAGTGTATCTTCAAGACCTTCGTGAATGTCGGCCTCTTTCAACGCAGCTTCATCCAGCCGGGCAAAGCTGCGGAGGCGTTTTACAATTGTCGTTACTCGTTCGCTTCCGGAGGCAATCACACGATTAGCATCTTCGATCACTTTCATTGTTCTCGCTAACTTGGGGTTTTCGGAAAAAGCATCGGGGAATTCCGTTTCATAAATTTGCTTTAGCTTTTCCACTGCACGAACCAGCGTGTTGTGCATGCTATTAATTGCACCAACCGGTGTATTGATTTCGTGTGCAATACCGGCGACTAACGTTCCCAGTGCCGCCATCTTTTCCGATTGCACTAATTGTGATTGGGTAACTTTCAAATCCCGAAGTGTTTCTGCTAATTCGGCGGTGCGTTCTTGCACTCGAATTTCCAGCCCCTCACGGGCTTTCTGTAATTCCGAATTTGCGTTTGCTAACTCTGCCGTGCGTTCCTGCACGCGGATTTCCAATTCATCATGTGCCGTGCGCAATGCTTCTTCCGCCTGTTTGCGTTGGGTAATATCGCGCGAAAAACCAACCCGGTAAATAACGTCATCCTCATCGTTCAAAATTGGGAAGGCAGATAACTCGACGATGATCTGCTTACCGGATTTGGTTTGGGCAACAATCTCTTTGCGAAAAGAATAATTCCCCTTATCCGGTAATTGTTGCAGTGTTTCGGCAAAAACTTCTTTTCCGATAAACAATTCGGTGGATTTTCCGACAATCTCATCCGGAGAGTAACCAAATAGCGTTTGCGCGGCTGGATTTACCTCCAAAATGCGAGCATCTTTATCGAGAATGGCGATGGTATCATTCGAATTCATAAAAATTTTTCGATATAATCTTAGATTTTCTTCCGCCGCTTTCCGGTATGTAAAATCTTCACTAACGCCGCAAATGCGGTATAATTCGCCGGCATCGTTAAAAATGGGAAACGCGCGCTCCCGCACCCAGCGCACATTATTTCCTGGTTTGATAATCCGGTATTCTTCATCAAATTCGCCGACAGCTCTTTTGTTGAGAACCGAGAGAATACGGTCGCGATCATCCGGGTGAATGATTTCAATCCCTTTTTCGAAATTTTCTAATACCTCTTCCCGTTTCAACCCGGTAATATCTTCGAACGCGGGACTAATATAAATAACACGCTCGGTTTTGATGTCATAAATCCAGAAGGCTTCGCTGATATTTTCCGTAAGTTGTCGAAAGCGCTCTTCACTTTCCCGAAGCGCTTCTTCCGCTCTCCGCCGTTCATTAATATCATAAAGGCCGCCGATGACCACTTTCTCGCTGCCAACCATTCCGGTTGTCAGGGAAAAAATCATCCAAATCACTTCTCCATCAGACTTGCGAACCTGGATTTCCTGGTGGAGGGCCTGCCCTTCAACTTTCAACTTCTCCAGCAGCCTTTCACGATCCCCGGGATTTGCATAAAAATCAAGGGCGTGCTGCCCAATCAATTCCGATATTTTGTACCCGACGAGTTCTGCCAGCGGCTTATTGGCGTAAATAATTTCGCCATCCGACAGCCGGGTAACGACAAACGGGATCGGCGACGCCTCGGCAATGGTATGCAACAATTCATCCGCCTGTTTGGCCTGGGTAATATCTTCGTAAATCCAGATTCTTCCCTGGTATTCGCCAGCCGTACTTTTTACAATAGCGGTAACCGGTAAAATGAATCGCGTATTGGGCTGGGAAATCTCAACGGAAAATTGATAAATGCTGTGCATATCAAATTCACCGACGTCACATTCGTCGCAATATTCTTCCATCTCTTCCGCAAAGATCAAAAATTGCTCGAAATCTTTAAAACAAGGCTTGATGCTTTCGATAAACTGATCAAAATTCTTGTTTAAAATATCTTCTCGCCGAATTCCAAAAAAATCATGAACTTGTTTGTTTGCAGCGGTAATCTTGTCTTCGCTGTTAATCATAATGATGGCAGAAGGAGAAGCGTCGAAAATGGCTTGCAGTTCATCTTTCCGGGTGGAAAGTTCGTTGAGCAGTGTTTCCATTTGGAGGTTTTTTTCCTCCAATTGCTCCTGGGCTGCCAGCATATCGATATTTGCTTTTCCCAACGAAATCGCTTTTTTCTCAAGGGCTTGAATTCGCTTATCTTCCACCCCTGTCTGCTGGAATTCTCTTTTAATGGAATTTTCTTTAATCGCTTTTGTGATGGTTTTTTCCAGCTCGGAAAATTGAAATGTGTTTGGAATAAAATCATAAGCGCCCTGTTTGATTGCTTCCACTGCCTGCGGAATAGAGCCGTTGTTGCTCAGTAAAATAAACGGAATATCAATCGCAAGTCGATTTAAGTGGTTTAGCGCTTCCAGACCGCTCATATCGGAAATATCCGAACCAAAAAGTGCGACATCGACTTTATGGGCTGCCAGGAATTCTAATCCTTCTTTTCCTGACGATGCAAATGTTAACGCAAATCCCTTAGTGCCGAATTCTTTTTCGAAATTTTTTTGATTGGATTTATTTGCTGTAAAATACAGTATATGCGGTTTATTCATGGTGTTGCCCATTGTTTGCGGAGTGGTTGTAAAAATGATTTTTGTGTAGCATAACCTCCCGGAGGTTCAAATATAGCATATTACTCTTTAGGACATTTGGCTTGTAGTTTAATTCAAGCTTGCTTTAAAACCTCCGGGAGGTTTATAAGTACTGAAAATATTATGATGATTTATCCATCATGCGAATTTAAATCGAACCCGGCAAAAAATCAATGGATTATGATTGGGAATAAAAAAATGAAAAAATTACTCAGCCCAATGAATAATTTTTGTACATTATAGCTTCAAGTGCGAGGCATCTTAGAATTGCTTAAACGAATTGAACAAATCCAAAAGGAGCAGAAATGATAAAGCATATATCCATCGAATATTGCGTAATGTGAAACTACTATCCGAAAGCCGCCAGTTTGGCGGAAACACTTAAAAATGAATTCGGGATTGAAGCGGAATTTATTAAATCCAGCGGCGGTGCGTTTGAGGTGGTTGCGGATGGGCAGTTAATATTTTCTAAGAAAAAAGAAAAACGCCATCCCTCGCACGAGGAAATTTTAAAGAGTTTAAAAGCGTTATAGGATTGAAAACCTATGAAAATCCGAAGTTTCAGAATTTCAAAGGTTTTGTTTTTGCTGAATTTACACTGATTCTTCCATTGCTTGTTTTTCGAATTCCAGGGTTGTAAGGAAATGCTCGGCGTCAATCGCCGCCATACAACCGGAGCCGGCAGCAGTAATAGCCTGACGGTAAACAGAATCCTGCACATCCCCGGCAGCAAAGACGCCGGGTACGGAGGTTTTGGTAGAGTCCGGCTGCGTGAGAATATAACCGCTTTCATCAATGTCTAATTGGCCATCAAAAACCACTGTATTTGGTGTATGCCCAATCGCCAGAAAAAATCCCTGGCAGGCAAATTCGCCTTCTTCGCCGGAAACGGTGTCTTTCAAGCGAATGCCGCGAACGCCGCTCTCTTTGCTACCCAGCACTTCCGTTACTTCTTTATTCCAAAGAAAATCGATTTTACCATTTTGCAAAGCGCGCTGCTGCATAATTTTGGATGCGCGCAATTCTTCCCGGCGATGCACAATGGTAACGCGGGAGGCGAATTTGGTAAGAAATGTTGCCTCTTCCATCGCAGAATCTCCGCCGCCAACCACTACCACATGTTTTTCTTTGAAGAAAAAACCATCGCAAGTGGCGCAGGCAGAAACGCCGTATCCCATCAACTCCGATTCCGATTTAAGTCCCAGCAATCTCGCCGATGCACCGGAGGCAACAATCACAGCATCTGCCGTAAAAACGGTTCCATCCTCAACTTCTACCTGGTATGGCTGTTGGGAAAAATCGACGCGGGTTACGGTTTTATACAGAAAGGTTGTGCCAAAGCGCTCGGCTTGTTTGCGAAAATTTTCCATCAACTCCGGCCCCATAATGCCATCGGGAAAACCGGGATAATTTTCGACATCAGTGGTAATCGTAAGCTGGCCGCCGGGCTGGCTCCCGGAAATTAACAGCGGTTTTAATTCTGCACGAGCAGCGTAAAGCGCAGCCGTATCACCGGCAGGCCCGGATCCGATAATAATAACCTTATGATGTTTTGCTAATTCCATTCTTCATCTCCTTTTCGGCGGTGTTCCAAAATGGTTGTTTCGCGTTTCGAAGCACCTATGTAAGAATTGTTCTGTAAGCGCCAATAACTAAAGTGCGACAGCACCTCCTTTTCTATCTCATTTTGTGATTCTTTAGATGCCCCTTTGTTAGTTGAGATACACAAAAAGTAAAAATAGTTTTGTGCGCTGCCAAACGGTAATTATTATAACATTTGGTGATTTTGTGTCGATTAATTACGCAATACGAATTACGTAACACGATTGAGATACAGCACGGTATTACGCGATGCGTGTTGCGTGTTTTGAAATACAAATGGTGTATTTGTGAACCTCCCGGAGGTTTCAAACCAAATTTTAAGTAAACTCTGTATAAAATTACGCTACAGAGTAATAAATACATTATATTTTAAACCTCCGGGAGGTTTAACTACACACAAATCAAATGGTGAGAAAAAGGAAAACCAATGCTCAAAAGAAAAGAACAAAAAGACGCCCAGCAATACCTGCTACCGGAAGTGATTGCGAAGATTAAGAACCTGGAGCTGGTTGCCCGTTTTATCGTGGAAGGATTTTTAGTGGGATTGCACAAAAGCCCCTTTCACGGCTTTAGCGTAGAATTTTCCGAGCATCGACAGTACATGCCGGGCGATAACATCAAAGACATCGATTGGAAAGTGTACGGCCGAACCGACCGTTACTACATTAAACAATACGAAGAAGAAACCAACCTGAAAGCGAACATTTTGTTAGATATTTCCGGCTCGATGAGCTACAGCAGCCATTCGATCACCAAGCTGCAATATGCCACTTACCTGGCAGCGGCATTTTCCTATCTGCTGTTAAAACAACGGGATGCGGTCGGTCTTGCGCTATTTTCTGATGATATTCACCGCTATTTGCCGCCGAAATCGACAAACTCTTATATCAAATTCTTGTTAAAGGAGTTGGAAAAGGCAGAGCCGCAAACCAAACCAACCGTGGTTAGCCAAACGCTGCACACTTTGGCGGAAAAAATCAAACGCCGGGGATTGGTTATTTTGTTAACGGAGTTTTTGTATGAAGATACAAACAAAATTCTGGAAGGCTTGCGCCATTTTCGCTATTACGGACACGAGGTCATCGTCTTCAATATTCTTGATCCTAACGACCGTTTTTTCCAATTCTCCGATGAGGCAACCTTTATCGATTTGGAAACCAAAGAAGAAATGAAAACCCAGCCCTACCTCATTCAACAAAGCTACCGCAAGTTAGTGGAAGAATTTTACGAAGAATTAAAAACCGAGTGCCATAATATGCAGGTGGATTTTCAAAATATCCTCACTACTAAGCCGTTCGATAAAGCGTTGATGCGCTATTTGATTAAGCGGAAGCGGTTGGATTAGCGCTTCTTTTTCTTGCGATTCTTCTTACGTGCTTGTTTGGCGGCCTTGCGTTTATTCTTAGCTTTGGATTTTATCTTCTTTGGGGCAGCGGATAAAGGAGAAAACGGATTTAGTGGGCGTTCTTTTTCCCAATTCTCACCAAACAAGTTTTCCATTAGATAATTTTTTGCAGGTGTTTGGCGCTCATCCAATAATCCCAATTCGATTTGCACATCTTCCCAATCACCCTGGATCGTCAAATCTACTTTTTCTTCAGCAAATGCCTTCTCCATTAAATTTGTAGCTTCACGCGCTTTTAAATAGGCCAGGCTGGATATAATAAAGGCGTTTAGCTGAGCCGTATTATTTTGTTATTCCCCTAAAACGCTCATTAATATTTCTACGCATTTGTCGCGATATTCAGTATGTTCCAATCCGATTTTTTCTAATGGAGGGACAACGTAAGATCTCGTCTCATCATCTAAACCAGGATTTCGCAAAAAATCTCGGAGTGCAGGAATAGCTTCCGGGCCAATTTTTGCCAGCGTTGACGGAATTTCATTCCCAATCCAATCATCATCTTCATTTTCGCTTAACAATTTTAACAGCGGCTCTATGGCATCTTTCGCCTTTAACAATCCTAACACACGCCAGGCGTGAACCGGTGCCCAAACTTCAAAGGTGTCGGAATCGGCCCATAGCAGCACTTCATCGGTTGCCATCGCAATAAGTTCGGGAATATGTTCTTCCGTAAACCCCATTCCCAAATAATCTGGCGATGTTTTAAAGCTGCGGCAATCTCCGAGAATTATCAATTTGTTGACAGGGTAGGAATATTTCATATTTTCGCCTTTTTTAAGAATTTACTGAAACCTGGTATAAGATTACAATAGAAAACCCAGGAAACCAAAAAAGCCTTTCATTCAGCGATAAAATAAATCAATATTGGGCAGAAAAAAACAGGTTCGATAAAACCGGAGACAGAAAAGGAGAACGTATGTCAGGTATAGAAAATTCTCAACTCGCAATTATATTTGATCTTGGCGGTGTATTGATTGACTGGGATCCCCGGCATCTTTATAAAAAGTTATTTAACGGCGATGATGATAAGATGGAGTGGTTCCTGAAAAACATCTGCAAATCGGAATGGAATGAGCAGCAAGATGCCGGAAGGCCGTTAGCGGAAGCAACGGAGTTATTAGTAAATGCACACCCGGAGTATGAATCTTTAATTCGGGCATTTTACGGTCGCTGGATCGAAATGGTCGGCGGCGCAATTGAACCAACGGTCGAAATCATGAAGGAATTAAAGGAGAAAGGCTATCCCGTTCACGCTCTGAGCAATTGGTCGATGGAAACGTTTCCCCTGGTGGCAAACGAATATCCGTTTTTAAATTGGTTCGATGTTCGCATTATTTCCGGTGCGATAGGCCTGGCTAAACCCGATCCCAAAATATATCAAC
>CAXHHS010000132.1:0-11596 GCA_964015645.1 uncultured bacterium | reverse complement strand
TGTGTATAAGAGACAGTACCAACCCCTCGCGCTTTAACCAGGTAGAGGAAGCGATTGTTAGAGCACCGCAGAACTATTTCTCGCAACAATTCATCGAAGATTACTACCAGCGCGAAGACTTCCTCGGCCCACCGCGAGAAATCCGCTGGGGCTTGACTTTTGATTTTTAGAGTTTCAATAGTTTTGAATGGAACACGGATTTAACGGATGGGACTGATTTAACGGATTTTATTGCGTTGTAATTGTCGCCAGTGAGAGGGGGGAATCATGTTACATCAAGATATTACGGAAAAGATAATCAAGGCTTTTTATAATATTTACAATACTTTAGGGTATGGGTTTTTAGAGAAGGTCTATGAAAACGCAATGATGATTGAGTTGAAGAAAATGGATATCGATGCTGTTCAACAGCAGAACATCAAAGTTTACTATGAAGGTATTGCCGTTGGTGATTATTTCGCTGATATATGTTATTAACTACCTGAAAGCAACTACAATCGAAGTTGGATTATTATTAAACTTTGGAAAGAAAGCGGAATTTAAAAGGAAAATTTTTGAAAACAGGCTTAAGAAAAATGTATTTAATCCTAATTAAAATCCGTTTAATCTGTTCGATCCGTTAAATCCGCGTTCTATAAACAATGGAAAGACTATGAAAAGAAACACATTTTGGATTCGCTTCTTGTGGTCACTTGTTATCGTGCTCTTTTGGAGCAGTGCCGGGGCGCAAATTCCGGAAAAGGTCAATTGGAAAGAGCTTCCCACCCAGGAGCGCTACGAGTATTTTGCCAAGTGGCACCGATTGTTACACAAAAGCAACCAGGCGTGCCCCATCGACCATGATATTCTGAAAGAAACCATCATTAACGGCAACCAAATTCGCGTGTTGGTGACCAACCAGGGTTCCATTTCTACCCCAACGGCGGATAACGCCAACGCCGACCTCGTTTGGCCCAGCGGCCCCGATGGCCTGGGATATGCCTTTGAATTCGGCCCCATTGTCGGCGCAAATGTCGTGGATGCCAATGGTGATACGATACAGGTTGTCAGCGACGGTTTTTTTGCCGGTTCCGGTGGGGAGTTCGATCCCTTAACCGGCGACCGCTGGGGTTGGGAGCCGCGAAAAGGGTTTTCCGATCCCAACTCCAATGAAGTGGCCACTTTTTCCGATCTCGATCGTGACCAGGACGGAAAACCGGATAGCTGGCCGGAACGCTGGTTTAATGAAGCCCTGGGACGCTACGTTTGGCCGGCATTTTTAGGCGATGACGCCACCACCCCCGATGAAGAAGTGTTCTACGTGATGGATGATTTCTGCAACTACGAGTTCCAATACTATCCTTCTCCTTCCGATTCCAGTATTCGCGGGCTGGGACTGGAATTGCAAGTACGTATTTTCCAATTTAACAATGCCTCTGCCGAAGACCTTATTTTCCTGGTTTATACGATCACCAATGTTGGCGAAAAGGAGTTGAACGATGTCTTTTTAGGGATGTTTGGTGATCCGCACGTGGGCGGCCCCAACGATTTTTCCGATGATAACGCCGGTTTTATCTCCCCGTTTGATGAAGATTTTGAATTTAACACCCGTAATATGCTCTTTGCCTTTGATGCCGATGGCACCGGCGACGGCGGCAAAAAAACCGGTTACTTTGGCTATCGCTTTTTGGAAAGCCCCGGCATCGAAACCGACAATTTTGATAATGACGCCGACAGCTTAATAGACGAAAGCCCGTTTAACGATGCCGGTGTTTTCATTTTCGGCGATATTGGCATCTACGGCCCGGATAAAGAACATTGGTCCGGGGATGAAGACGGTGACTGGAATCCCGAATTTGACGACGTTGGCGTGGATGGTATTGCCGATACCCGGGATTTTGGCGAAGGTGATGGAAAACCCAACCAGATTTTTTTCCTCGATCTCAATAATAATGGATTTCGCGAAGAAGGCGAGCCGACCTCGGAATTCCGCCAACCGGGAATGCGATTTGGGGGTGGCGAACCGAATTTCGGATTTTTAGACATCGCCGAATCCGATCAGTTGGGGTTAACCAGTTTCAATGCCATTTTATTTGGCGGAAATAATGATCCCAGTAATGATCCCTTGATGTGGGATTTAATTTCGACCCCCAACCAACGGGAAGGGGATCCGCCGCCGAACATTGAGCAAGAAGCCGACAACGTATTTATCTACGGCAGCGGACCATTTTCCCTGGCCCCCGGCGAAAGCCAGCGGTTTTCCATTGCCCTGCTGTTGGGAGAAGATTTTGAAGACCTCCTGTTGAATGCGGCGATCTCCCAGCAAGTTTTCGAATCCGATTATCGCTTTGCCCAGGCCCCTCGCAAACCGACCCTCACCGCGGTACCGGGAGACGGAAAGGTAACTCTGTACTGGGATGCCGAATCGGAAAAATCCTTTGACCCCTTTGTCGCTCGTGCCAATCCTGATGATCCGGACGCCGGGTTTGATTTTGAAGGCTACCTGATTTATCGCAGCCGCGATGAAAGTTTTAACGATACCAAAATCATCACCGATTCCCGGGGAAATGCTGTGTTATCGCGGCCACTGACATTCTTCAACGAGCGAGGATTGGAATTCCCGGCTCGTTTTGATGTCATCAATGAATACCAGGGGCTTTCGGAGGTAGAAGTTGCCAACCGCGGTGTGCGGTTTGAATTAGGCGACAACACCGGGCTGGTGCATAGTTTTGTTGATTCCAACAACGTCCGCAATGGCGTTACCTATTTTTACGCCGTAACGGCCTACGACCATGGCGATGTAAACGCCGGTGTTTCCCCCACCGAAACCACTCGCGAAATTAAACGCGACGCCACCGACCGCCTGTTTGCATTTGATATCAATACCGCAGCGGCAGTACCCGGCCCGCCGGCCGCCGGGTTTGTGGGGCCGGATTTAAATACCGGATCGGGAAATATGGCCGCACATGTAGATGGAGATGCTACCGGCATTGTGTCCCTGGAATTTTTAGATGCTCTATTAGTGAAGGATAATCAAACCTATGATATTGTATTCGACTCGATCCGAACGGAACCGGGCAACCCCATCGGCTACTCGGTCGTTGATTTGGAAGAACGTTCCCTCGCGTTTGTTTCACGGGATACCCTGTTTGCTAATTTAGGAGTCGGGATTCCCCTGGCAGCCGGCAGCGTTACTGTGCGCGATCAGGCCGGAAGCGTGGTTGACCCGGCCATTTATGAGCTATTGTTAGAAAGCGGGCGGATTCGCAGCGCAACACAAGGGTCGCTGCCCCGCGGCAATGAATTTACGATCACCTTTAAAACCGCACCGGTTTTCAATAGCCTTTCCTTAAACGGGGAAGATGATAATCCCGTATTTGATGGTATCCGGGTATTTGTAAATGGCGACGAAACGCAATTAGACTCCTTGAGTACTGCCGGTGGTCGCAGCGGGTTTAAGATGATTGAAACAAACACCAATTTCAGCGATGAATTTACTGAAATCGGGTTAGCCAACGTCGGTTCTCCCGAACCCTTTGCGGATGATTTCGAAGTTCGGTTTACCGATTACGACACCAGCGCAACCGGCGAATTAATCAGCCCTGCGGATTCCGCGATATTGACGAATGTAAAAACCAATTTCAGAATCGTTCGGGTGAGCACCGGGGAACGGGTTGACTTTTTTATCCAGGAAGTTGCCGGCCTGCGCAATGGCCGCTGGGATTGGCAGGAAAGTGTTGTGCTCATTAGACCCAACTCGGATCGGGTTACGGAAACCACATATTTGTTCAAATTTAATCCCCCCAGCGATACCCTGGTTTCCAGCAGTGGTGATCGGGATAGCGTTGTCGTTCAACCGGCCATTTATCCCGGCGATGGCGATGTTTTCCTATTGTTTTCCCAAAAAGCGTTTGACCTGGAAGACCGCTTTACATTCACAACCAAATCCGCAGCCTTTAACAGCCAGCAAGCGGAAAATGCCCTGGATGACATCATTGTTGTTCCCAATCCCTACATTGCCTTTAGCGGTTCGGAAATTGCCGGCGTACGCACCGGCGACCGCGATGATCGCGATCTTCAGTTCCGTAACCTGCCGCAAAAATGTACCATTCGCATTTACACCATTACCGGCGAATTGGTGGATACCATCGAAAAAGATGACAGCAGCAGTTTGGCGCGCTGGAACTTGCTGAGTTTCGAGTCACAATCCATCGCCTACGGCGTTTACATCTACCATGTTGATGCGCCGGGAATTGGTACAAAAATTGGGCGGTTTGGGGTTATAAAATAAGTTAGAAGTTCGCAAGTGAACTAAAGTGGCTAAAATGAATGTCGTTTGTAGATAACAACTTTAGCTCACTTTAGTCACTTATAACTTTAAATTTATAAGCGAGACACGCATGAAAAAAGTAAACAGATTCGCAGGCATTCTCATAATCCTCTTATTTATTTTCCAGGAGATTTCCGCTCAAGAATCGCAAACCGTTTCTTCAATTAACCGGGTAGGGACAACGGCGGCGCAGTTTTTAAAAATTGGAGCCGGGGCACGCCCCATTGCTATGGGCGGCGCTTATGCTGCACTGGCAGATGACATCTTGTCAATTTACTGGAACCCCGCCGGCCTATCGCGAATTGGCGGCAAAGGGGAGGCTGTATTTAATCACGCCGAGTGGTTAGCCGAAACCGATTATGATTTTGCCGCTTTTTCTATCAATACCGGGGGATTGGGGGCGCTGGGTTTTTTTGTAATATCCTTTAGCACCCCGGAAGAACCAGTACGAACGGTAGAAAATCCCCAGGGAACCGGGCAGGTTTGGAATGCGAACATGATTTCCGTAGGTGTTACCTACGCCCGTAACCTGACGGAAGATTTTTCCATAGGATTTACGGGGAAATTCATCCAGGAAAAGATTTTTAGCCAAACCGCTCGCGGCGGCGCTTTTGATTTCGGCGTCCTTTATAATACGCCATTGAGGGGACTTAAGTACAAAAATGCAATTAGATGGCCGCGATCTGTTTTTCAATGAAGACCCTTTTACCGGCTCCGGCGGGGTTAGCGAAGTACCCGCGGAATTTCGCACCGAGCAGTTCGAACTTCCGCTTAATCTAAAATTTGGCCTCGCCTGGCAGGTCGCTAAAAATGAGAATTTCAGTATACTCGCCGCTGCCGATGGCGTTCAACCCAACGATAACAGCGAATCCTTTAACAGCGGTGTGGAAGTCGGTATCAAAAACACTTTATTCCTGCGTGGCGGCTACAAAGCCCTGCTACTAGATGATAGTGAAGAAGGATTTACCTTTGGCGCCGGTTTGAAATATGATGTTGTTGGCACCCATTTTAAATTCGACTTCGGTTGGGCGGATTTCGGACGGTTGGAGAATGTAAAGTTCGTATCTTTTGCGATACGGTATTAGAATTTTTGCTATAATGCTTTTAAAAACAATGAATATAATTAACCCAAACTGCCAACGCTTTAATTATGGAAAGGAGGGCGCCAAAAAAATACCACGCATTTTCTTAATTCACGTAGTATTTCTTTAATAAAACCCCAAAATCAGTAGGAGGTTTATATGAGAAATGTTTTAATGGTTGTTTTTACCGTCGTATTGGCTTTTGCACTAAATGCCCAGGATCGTTTTGATAAATCGGCTTTTATTCCATTAGCGCCGGAAGATATTGGTGGTGTCGGGAATATGGTATCCGGGGTTGATTTTGACGGTGATGGTAAAATTGAAATTTATGCCGTTAGTAATGACTGGCATGATCAAACCGGCTTAGATCTAATTCCGCGTATCTATAAATTCGAAACGAATGATGATGGTCGGTGGGAAGCAGTATGGAGCACTCGTTTAGATTTGGAGTTTCAAAATACCTGGCCACCCCTTGCCGCCGCAGACCTAGATAATGACGGCAAACACGAAATTGTCTGGGGCCCGGTTAACAACTTTGGCGGTGGCTTACAGCCAAATCCACCGAGAATTGTTGTGTTCGAAACACCTGGTGATGGCAGCGATAATATGGGAATTGACAATGGCGATGGTACCTGGCGCCCCAACTCTACCTACAATATCACCGATAACGAAAATGAGAATATCCGTCCCTTTCGCTGGGCTGTAGAGGATGTTGATAGTGATGGAACTCCCGAAATCGTATCGTCTTTTCGCGAAGGAAACGGAATTCAAATTTTCTCAGTCGATAACGTCCCGGATACAGGCGATAGCACAGAAACCTGGACCCAGGAATTCGCTAGCGAATTAACAGTGAGTGGTTTTAGCGGCGCTATTTTAGATATGGCTATCCTTAATGGTACAATCTACGGTTTTAGAGGCACCGATGAGACCTATAGCGTAGCATGGGATGCAGACAGTGCTGCATATATCGAAAGCGGCCCCCAAACCGGCCTCGGTTTCGCAGGTCCCTGGAACAGTGCCACGGTGGTTGATATTGACGGAGATGGCACCGATGAAGCCCTGGTTGCCAATGGATGGTTTAGTAGCGCGCCGGGTAACGTTCTCCTTGTTCAGCAAGATGGCGATTCGCTAACATCAACAGTAGTTGGGCAAACGCCGGGTGAAGTCGCAAACAGGTTATATGGCGGTGCAGCCGGCGATATCGATAATGACGGGAATCTCGATTTCGTATTCGGAACCCGCTCTGCCAACCCCAATGGCGCTATTTTTCGTCTGGAACACCAGGGCGGCGCAATTGACGATGCGGCGAATTATGAAATTAGCATTATCGATCAGGAAGCATGGCCCACCATTCAATACGATGTATTTGCGATTGCCAATGTAGACGACGATCCCGAAGATGAAGTTCTTTATACCGGCACTCCCCGTGGTAAATCGGCAGAGGAGCCGCCCCCGCCAATTTTTGTTTTGGATAAAATTCCTGCAAATCAACCGATTATCGGAGACGTTGTCGATGTACCAAATGACCAGGGCCGCCAGGTTTGGGTGGTTTGGAAAGCATCTGCCGATGACATTTCCTCTCCCCCCCCGGGTGAAGGAACCGTCGATGTAGCGATTTCTGCCCCGGAAGGTGTAGAATTTCCCTACATGGAAATTGACGGTAAGGTTTTAACACCGGTTCAAGCAACCGATAAATCTACAGACGGAAATACCAGTACCGTTCCCATTATCCAATATGTTGTCTGGAGAATTGACGGGCCGGGCCTGCCGGTTCAGGTTGCCGATGTAATTCCAATTCAGGCACCCTATTACGCGGCAGTTGTGCCGACACTTGGCGACGGTGAAGAATGGGCCGGTACGTATGTCGTTTCCGCCCATACAGGGGATGTAACCCAGAACTGGAAATCCTTCCCCAGGCACGGCATTTCCGAAGACAACCTGATCCCAACCGCACCTGAAAATGTAACCGCTGGCCTTAACGAAGGCCGGGTGGTGCTTACCTGGGATGAATCTCCCGATCCGGATTTCAATTACTTCTCTGTCCGTCGTGGTAACGAACCGGGATTTGATGCCAGCATGGCAGCGGAAATCGGAACCACCACCAGCACGGAATTTGCTGACAGCGATGTGCAAGGCGGGGAAACCTGGTACTACCGGGTCGTCGCTTTCGATTTTAATGCCAACGAAGGTGAACTTTCCGAAGAAGTATTCGCCGTCATTACCGGCATTGGTGACAATGAGGGTGGTTTACCGCGGGAATTTGCCTTGCACCACAACTTCCCCAATCCCTTCAACCCGGAAACCACCATTGCGTTCGATCTGCCCAAATCGACGGACGTAACGCTAAAAGTTTACAACGCCCGGGGCCAGCTGGTCAAAACGCTGGTGAACGGAAATCGTTCTGCCGGTAAATACCAGGTTACCTGGAATGGCACGGATAACTTTGGCAACCGGGTCGCCAGCGGTTTGTATATCTACAGCATCAAAGCCGGTGAGTTTACCCAAAACCGGAAAATGACGTTGCTGAAGTAAAGCTAAAACTTCCAGTAATTTACCTAAAAAAGGCCTTCCATTTGGAAGGCCTTTTTTATTCTACTGAATTTTAGTGGAATATTCCTTCCTCTTTTATTAAAAACCGCTACATTTTTGATATTGGATAACGAAAATGTCTCAAAATTACCCTATTTTGTCTTATAAGTGTAACGCTTTGGGAGAGATTTTTAGTATCTTATAGCCGGAAATTAAAAAAGTTGAATTGTTTAGTGTTTGTTTGGGGAAAACGATTTAGCTTACCTGCTTAGGGCAGAGAAGGTAACAAAAAAATAAGCGAAAGGAATGAGTATGCGATATATTTTGATACTGTTACTGACACTATTGTTCTGGCATTACAAGAGCATTGCCCAAACGTCTGTTATAATTAGCGCCGGTAATACGGTTGTGATGAATAGCGATATAGACGTTTTTGTCGATGGCGATTGGGAAAATAACGGTACGCTCAATGCAACTGCCGGAACGATCATCTTTAACGGCAGCAGCGACCAAACAATTACCAATCCTGCCGGGGAGAATTTCCATAATCTCACCGTCTCCAAAACCGGTGGGGATTTAGTATTGGCAAACAATGTTACCGTAAAAAACACGCTGACAATGGAAAGCGGCAACATTGCTGCCGGAACTGATACCCTGGCATTGGGCGCTACCAGCGAGGGAACCCTGGCGCACACTGATGGTACTGTTATCGGCAGCTTTTCCCATTATGTCGAAACGGGTATTGATTGGCGTATATTTCCGGTGGGTACGGCGACTCATTATCGCCCGGCAGCCATAAAATATACCATCGCGCCAACTTCTCCCGGAACCGTTACCGTTACACATGATGATAGCGGCAGCGACGCCGAAATCGTTCCCCCGCTGGATGATAACGGTTATTCTGTCGATCGCCATTCCGGGATGTATTGGAATATTGTTGCTTCCGGTATTTCCGGTGGTACCTATGATTTGGGTGTCGATGGCAATGGCCAGGCCGGCATTAACAATCCAAGTGAATTGCGCATCGTGCATTCCGTTGATGGCTCCGTGTTCGAGTTTGTCGGTGCGCATGCCACCGGCAACACCGGCAATGAAGCCCGGCGCAACGGAATTTCCGGTAATACGTTCGACCGTTTCTATTTAGGCGGCAATATCGATGATAACCCCTTTGATTTGTTACTAACCTTTATGAAAGCCATCGCCGCTGACTGGAATATGGTAGGGCTGCCGTACCTCCCGGGAAACCGGCATTACCAATCTGTGTTTCCCGATTCGGATGATGACACCTTTTTTGGGTTTAACGGCACGTATTTTAATGAAGATTCTTTCGAAGTTGGCGGTGGTTACTGGCTGCGGTTTCCGGAAAAAGATACCGTTGCCGTTACCGGCGCGCTAATCGACGACATTACCCTGGAGTTGGAACTTGGCTGGAATATGATCTCCGGCATTTCCCAGGATATCGCCCTGGAAGATGTTGAAGATGAAAACAGTATTATTGATCTCGGAACACTATTTGGGTTTGATGGAACGTATCAGCCGTCAGACACCATTAAGCAAGGAGAAGGATATTGGATAAGAACTAATAATTCCGGGCAGGTTACGATTAGCAGCAGTGTTACGAAAAATGGAGCGTTGGCAAGCAACGGTTTAGACCGAGCCGGTGAACCGGTGAACCGGGGAACCGAAGAATTAAATGGTGCAGCGCTCTTAAAGGAAGCCGGAACTCCATCTTCTGTAGGGGCTTTGAACACTGCAAAGCTGCAAGAAGCGAGGGCATTAAAATTAGAACGGTTTGCAGCAGTAAAACAAATTCGGGAAAGCCGCATTCCCACGTTAAATCTTAAAGATTCCGAAGGCCGGTCGCAGGCGTTAAAATTTAGCGTAAAAGCTGCCCTGGATGAAGAACGCACCGATAGTGATTTCCGCTCCCCGGAAAGCATTCCCTACCGCGAACATTATAAACTGCCGCCAATGGCTCCCGCCAGCGCAACCACTTTTGACGCCCGCTTTGCCGGTGATTACCACATGAGCGACGCGGATGAAGCAGTGATCCAAATTCAATCCTCGAATTACCCTCTAACCATCAGCGCCGAAAATCTATCCGCTGCACTAACGCTTGAAGATGCACCGGATGCGCAATACGTATTGCAAGAGATTATCGGTGAGGAAGAAGGCAAAAGCCATCCCCTGGTAGAAGGCGCAACCATCACTATCAGCGATCCGCAAGTAAAAACGCTGAAATTGGTTAAAATAACCACATCCATTCCAGTGGAATTTGCCCTGCACCAAAATTATCCCAATCCGTTTAATCCTACTACCACAATTAAATACGACATTCCGGCAAAAGGGAAAGTGGATGTTCAAATCTACAATGCCCTGGGCCAGCGTGTCAAAACACTCGTCTCCAAAGAACACGAAGCCGGTTTCCACGAAGTGGTTTGGGATGCCACCAATGACTTTGGGATAAACGTTGGCTCCGGCGTTTATTTCTATCGAATCAACTCCGGGCAGTACAAAGCTGTAAAGAAAATGATTTTACTCAAATAGTATCAGATGGCCCAAACTGTGAGTCATCGGATACTATTTGTAATCTATATCAAAATGGCATAGTTTAATAAAAACAGTCGTTTACAGAGAAAGAATATTTAAAGGGAGTTTTTAAATGGCTAATAAATTGACAACAACGTTGATTATAATATTGGTTTTGATTGTAATGCCGGTAACGGGGCAGGATTTCACACTTCCTATTACCGTTAGTGATGGAGAAAATTCGGATATACGTACATTGGGTTTTCAACCCGGCGCAGTTGATAGCGAGGGAGATGAAGATCAACCGCTTCCGCCGTTGGGGCCATCGGGAACTTTCGATGCCCGGTTTTTAAATGAAGAAGATCCTCCTAATCCGGCAGATCTTGCAGATGACATTCGTGCCAGCGACACGAATGAGGAGACATTTGTGATGTCCTATCGAGCGGCAACAGGCGAGGGGCCGATAACGTTGAGTTGGGATTCAAGCAATTTGTCAGCCTTTGGCACCTTTCTGCTTCTGGATGAATTTGGCGGTGTTGAAGTGTCAATAGACATGACGCAAACCAACTTTTTTGATACCAGTACAAGTATGTTTACCGAAGACGAATTACAGATTGTTGTTATCCCTGCTCCCCCGGATCTTAAGATGACTCCCAACCCGGGAGCCGTTGGAGAAGTAGGACTTGGTGGATCAAACTCGGTAGCAGTTGTCGTTGAAAACAACAGCGGTGGCAATCTGCAAATAAATTCCTTTGCCTTTAACAATAATGCTGAGAACGAATTCACTTTTATTCCGAATGTTCCGCCGCCGTCCGTATTTCCCATTACAATACCCGTCGTCGCCCGCGCACCCATGCAGGTGCAATTCACACCGATTAACACCGGTGAAGAAACCGCTTCAATCGTTTTTGGAACCGAATCTCCGCAATCTCCGCACACTTTTATTTTTCAAGGAGAAGGTGTTGGTTTAGGCAAAAAAGCTGCCCCGCGCCCGAACATGGATGGCGAAAAAAATCTTATTATATCTGATGCCTGGGGATTTTGGCAGCAACTTTATTTTGATGCAGCCCTGGAATATTCCTCGCAGCAGGTTTATTTCGAGCTGCCGCCGGTTATCGAAGACCAGGTTTTCGACGCCCGTTTTAGC
>CAXHHS010000131.1:0-11606 GCA_964015645.1 uncultured bacterium | reverse complement strand
AGGGATCATGGCTTTTTTTCCTTTTACATTGGCGTAAATATCGGCCACTTCGTAACGGAATTTACCGTCGTAATTCCACTGAAGTTGGATAGCGGCTAATTCCGGCATGGTAATGAGTTCCATGCCAACTTCTTCCTCTAATTTTAAAAGTGCTTCCAACACTTCTTTGCGGGTTTCGATATTAAATGGCCCCGGGCCTTCTTCACCGGTTCGACGGTATTTCTCACGGCGACCATAATCATCACGTAAATCCTGTAGCCAATCGCGAAATTTAAGCAGCGGTTCCATCCACTCTTCGCCATTCAAAATCATCTGGGTCATCGATTTATCGCGTGTAACAACCGTACATGTCCAGCAGCCGAAACGGGAATTTCCACAGCTTGGCGTAGTATCATCGATCACCAGCGGGCATTCCATCACATCTGATGCGCTGCGATAGAGATTTAGCAATTCCTGGTTATCGCCACCCCAGGGGTTCTGAGAATTTACCAAATATGTCCAAACTTCCTGGTTTGACAGATTGGCAATTGGTGCAAACATAAAAGAATTCGGCAGTTTATGTTTGCGTAGCCGAAATCCGGGGATTTCAAATTGCTGCATACTGGCCGCCCGGTTACCGGATTCTGCTTTGCGCGTTCCTAAAATGATAATCACCTGCCCATGTTTACTAACTGTTTTAAGGATATACTCATTCGTTGGATTTATCTTCATCCGCTCCGTACACCAGCGAAACCAGCGGTTTGGGGAAGGATATCCTTTCCCGATGAGATTTAACCAGAATGTATCTTCCAACCTTGGTGTTACTTTTTCAACAAAAAATAAATCGGGATTATGGGCATAAAGGTTTGTTTTACCAATGTTTAAAATACGTTTTAACTGCTCATCCAAAAATCTAACAACGTTGGGATTTTCTACCAATGTGTCGTTTGATAATACGTGAAGCTCTTTGTTGCGTTGCGAGGCAGGAATTTCGGAAACGGCATAAAAAACAAGTTGCAAGACCGCGGTGCTGTCTTTTCCACCAGAAAATCCGATAACCCAGGGTAAAGCGTCTTCCAGGTATTGTGCTTTGATTTCTTCTTTAATTTCTTGAGTGATTTGATCAACGCGCAACAGTTCATCTTTTACCTCAGGATCAAATTTTCCATTTATTGCAATCGAAGCATCTATCATAGGAACACACTGTTATTAGGTTTCATCTTTGATTGAAGCAAGTTAGCCAAGAAGTATTTTAAAATCAACTGCTGAATAGTAGATTTTGAAAATTCAAAAGTAGAAATAAACTCATTTTTCTCTGTTTACAAATATCTTCATCATCAATCCATCACCCTCACCAACTCCCGAATTTTACCTGATTCCACTGCTTCTAAAAATTCCTCCGCCATCTGTTTGCTGGCATCTACACATTTGTTCCAATAATCGATGCGTTCTTTGCCGCGATTCGTAAAAGTATAAAAATCATTGCGATCGGGAATTTTTTGATAGGGCAGCTTTGCCAAGAACTCTTTTGATGGCGATACCAAAAGCACGTTCTCCATATTTTTCGGATTGGGTTTTCGCCAGGAGAGTTTTTTATCGAACCAGCCGGGTTTGATAAAATCGGTATAATGCGGGTATAAAACGATACTATCGTCATTCACAAATGGAATGTCCGGGTGATAATCGATAATTCCGCCATCGCGGTAAATGCCGGGTGGCGCACCGGGGATATTTTTTACACCCTGCATCACATAGGGAATGGAACCGGATGCCAGCAACGCTTTTTTGAAATTCTCTACCGTTAGTTCGATTCGAGAAATGGGAAAATCATTCATGCTAAAAAACGGTGGTTTATCCCGGTTATCATAAAACATTGCGCGATGATAAAAATATTTCAAACTGCTGCGGCTGATTACATTAACCGTAAAACTGCCAGCCAACCCTGCACCAAGCAGCGGTTTGGCATCATATTTTACCAGCGACCTGCTGCGAACGGTCATCATGCTTAAGCGTAAAAAGGGGTGGTTTAACACCTCTTTTACACCGGAACTGCCTAACACATAATCGACAACGGCAATACTTTTATTGGTGATTTCCGCAGCGGTTGGTTTTTGAGAAAAATGCTGGTGAATGTAGCTATGGCGAAAACGGTCGATGGCATCTTCCGGCTTGTTTTGTGCCAGGCTGGAAAATCGCCATGCCCCGCTGGAAGCACCAAATAAAAAAAGCGGCTCAGTTCGATCCGCAAACCATTTCCCGAATAGCAGCCGGTCGAGATGATATAAAATCAGCCACTTTGGGCCACCGGCAGCACCGGCGACTACCTTGACCATTTCCGGGCGCAAGCCTTCTTCTTTTATTCTGGCGAATGCACTTTTCCCGGCTTGCAACGTTAGAGAATGCAGCAATAAAATTTCCCAAATTAAAGATCGCTAGTCATAATAAACAGCGGTTTGCCGCCAAACGTTTCGTACTTAGGTCGCAGCCGGTCAATATTGTAATAGCGATCCACATTAACCTCTTTTTTAGAACCGGTAACAACTTCGATACCCACATCACCATAAACGCCGTTGTGAATGTTTACCAGCCGTCCGGATCTTTGGGAAAGGATCAAATCCAGCGCCAGGTTGCCAAACGCCATGGGTGCTGTGGAATCGATTGCATCCGGATCGCCGCAGCGCACCAGGTAACCCAGCCGCTGGTTGATGATATTAATCCGCTTGCCATTGTTGAATTTGGGTGAAACAGCTTTTAAGCTGTTAGCAACTTTATCACCAATTCCACCTAATTTGCGATGGCCGTATTGATCTTTCTCTTGCCCTTCAAAAGACATTGCGCCTTCACCGGTCATCTTTGCCCCCTCGGAAATCAATACAACGGAATAATTACTGGGATGGCGCTGTCTATCATCAGCTAACAACCGGGCCAAATGGTCAATATCAAATGGTTGTTCGGGAATTAAACAACGGTCGGCAGCACCAGCCATTGTTGGCAGCATGGCTGTAAACCCGGCGTACCTCCCAAATACTTCGATCACCAAAAATCGCTCGTGAGAGCCAGCAGAGGTGCGTAATTGATGTGTTAATGCAATAGTGCGGGTAACGCACGTGCTAAAGCCGATACAATAATCGGTTCCGGGGACATCATTATCCATAGTCTTCGGAATGGCGATAACTTTCACACCGGCTTCATGCAAGCGTTTTCCGTAGCTCAAAGTATCATCACCGCCAATGGGAATTAAATAATCAACCCCCAGGTAATTCAGATTTTTAAGCACATCTTCCGTAACATCATTAATCTCATCGGTATATTTATCTTTTAGATGTTGGGGAACGACACTTTTCGGAAGGTGGCTTGGCCGCGTTCTCGATGTATGGATAAATGTGCCGCCGGTACGGCCGGCACGGTCTACAATATCTTCGGTAAGCATTGTAAAATTATCACTGTTATCAGCTTCTTTATCGGGAATTAAATCTACCAAACCAGCCCATCCCCGGCGAATTCCAATGACAGTGTATCCTTCTCGTAACGCGCGAAATGTTACCGCGCGAATAGCAGGATTTAAACCGGGGACATCGCCGCCGCCGGTTAATATTGCGATTGTACCTTTTTTTCCAGACATTTTTATTTCCTCAGTTTATTTTGTTTATCGACCTTCTCTACCGTGCACTTTTTGAATTTTGATGTATAAAGGCCGATTTTCGAGAATATATGTCACCACTACGTGGTTTTAGCGGTTTTTTTAATCTATTTTACTATTAACATGCCACCGCTCCGCGGTTTTCGGTTGTCAAACCCCGGCAGGGGTGATATGTTAATAGGAATTTGCTATCTCAGAACATCAAAAACCCCGGCAGGGGTGACATGTTAAAAAAAGTGCACGGTAGAGAATATCGACCCACTTTTTTAAAGTATCAAACCGTTAAATATAAAGTATTCCGGGAAAAATAAAAGATGAAAATGTTAGCGATTGCTTTAGATGTGCATTTTTTATATACTTTTTTACCATGTTTTTAGATTTCGTTAAAATTTCCGTAAAAGCCGGTCAAGGTGGCAGTGGTTGTACCAGTTTCCGCCGGGAAAAATTTATCCCGAAAGGCGGGCCGGATGGCGGCGATGGCGGTCGAGGCGGCAGTATTATTTTGCAAGTGAATCGCCAATTGCGGACGCTGGTGGATTACAAATACCATTCGCAATATCGTGCTAAACGCGGGCAGCACGGCATGGGCAGTAACCGGCATGGGCGCAAGGGAGAAGATATTTTACTGCAAGTTCCCGCAGGCACAGTTATAAAAGAGATTGGCAGCGAAACGATTCTTGCTGATCTTACAGAAGAAAACCAGCAATTTGTGGTTGCCCGCGGTGGAAAAGGTGGCCGGGGGAACGCTCGTTTTGCAACATCGACCCACCGTTCTCCGCGCGAATGGGAAGTAGGCGAGCCGGGCGAAGAGCGTACTATAATTCTGGAATTAAAATTGATAGCCGATGTTGGCCTGGTGGGAAAACCGAATGCCGGTAAATCGACCTTGTTAGCCAATATATCCGCCGCGCGCCCTAAAATTGCCGCCTATCCCTTTACCACGCTGCAACCGAACTTGGGCATTGTAAGACACCAGGATATTCGCAGTTTTGTGATGGCCGATATTCCCGGGCTAATCGAGGGCGCCCACGAGGGCAAAGGATTGGGGTTACAATTTTTGCGGCATATTGAACGCAACCGAATTATCGTTTATTTGATCGATCCGGTAGATCCGGAAGTAGAAAACCCGCTGGATACCTTTAATGCCTTACGAAACGAGTTAAAGCAATATTCTCCCGGCCTTTTGCGAAAACCGGCAACGATTGTGTTAACCAAAAAAGATATTTGGGGTGAAATTGATTGGGAAGCGGAGTTAAAGAAAAAATTTCCCTATCCGGTTTTAGCAATATCTTCCATTACTCGAAACGGTTTGCAGGAATTAAAGCAATATCTTTGGAACGAGCTAAAAAAAGTTGACAAAGAAGCCGAAACGCTCGGCGAATAATTTGTTCATTTCAATCAATATTCGATTAAAAAATTGAGCCAGTATGTGTCCTGGTATTCGAGTGTTTTCCGGCGCGAAAGCGCTCCCTTTCGGGATAGGAAACCGCTTTCACGGCAAGTATTTTTCCGCTTGAACACTTGAATACATCAATATTTAACCATGATATAAGTTGAATAAAAGCAATGTCTCAAAGCTCTCCAAAACTTCGCGACATTCTGTTATTGTTGACAATCCCCAAACTCGGCCCGGGGCGGGTGCGTCGATTATTATCGATTTTCCCATCAACCGAAGAAATTTTACGCACCCCCATTCAGCAACTCCGCAAAATTGATGGCATTAATGAAATCATCGCCCGCCAGGTAAAATCCGGGGTGGATGAAAAACAGGCTGATGAGCAGCTTAAATTGATGGAAGAAAAAAATATCCAATGCCTGAGCGTTTGGGATTCGCGCTACCCGGATTTGCTGAAAAAAACCAACGCCCCACCGGTAGCGTTGTTTTACAAAGGTCAATTCCCGGACACCTGGCCAACCTGTATTGGCGTTGTGGGAACGCGTATCCCGTCGCAATACGGGCGGCTGGTTGCGGAAAAACTGGTAACACAATTGGTGGATAACGGCATTACTATCGTTAGCGGTTTAGCGCGGGGAATTGATACCATTGCCCATACCACGGCGTTAAAACGGGGCGGAAAAACCCACGCAGTTTTAGGCTGTGGCGCGGATTATGTTTACCCGGCGGAAAATCGAAAATTGTATGAAACCATGCAGGAAAACGGCGCCATCTTTTCGGAATATTTTATCGGTACCAAACCGGATGCGGTTAATTTTCCCCGTCGCAACCGTATCATCAGCGGCGTCAGCCTGGGAATTTTAGTCGTCGAAGCGGGACAAAAAAGCGGGGCATTGATTACGGCGAGTTATGCCCTGGAGCAAAACCGCGAAGTGTTTGCCGTGCCCGGCAACATTCTCAGCGCCAAAAGTGCCGGAACTAATCGTTTAATTCAGCAAGGCGCTAAACTGGTGAGTTCGGTTGAGGATATTTTAGAGGAAATCTCGGCTAAATTGGTGCAGCCCGTTCAACACCAATTGCCGCTGCCGCCAAATCTCGATCAATTGGAAAGAAAACTGCTGGATCATCTCTCGACAGAACCGGTGCACATTGATAAATTGGTGCTGGAATTACAGGAATCCCCGGCGATGGTTTTATCACGACTGCTTACTTTGGAACTTATGGGATTGGTGCGGCAGCTTTCGGGAAAAATGTTTTTGCGGGTGTGATTTACTTTAACTATCTTTATAACTTGGAAAGCAAGCTATCATAATCGGCATGAGACCCGATCCAAAACCAAATCCATTTCCTTCGTTTGTCCTGTTTTGAAATCTTCTAAAGCTTTATCAGCCATTTTTGCAAGTTGACTCTGCGAATCCTGAAATGCTTTATCCCATTTGATTTCAAAATCGATATATTCAATTAGCATCAATGCCAGTTGCTCCTGAATTTCATCTGGAAGATCGGATGCTTTTTTAAATGCTTTCGATAAAATTGTTGTCATTTTCTTTTCCTCTTGCGAGGACAAATCAATATAAGAATAAATGCACCGGAGTAAAAAGAGATTTTGCTCCGATACATGCGAGCGAACTGTCACTTTACAGGCTTGTTGAAGATTATTGTTTTTGCGGTGCTTTGCTTGCACATCTCAAAAAACAAAAGGCAGGTAAAATACCTGCCTTCATCTAAAAATTCAAAAATGTTATTCCAAAATTACGACAACGTAAACCGCACCTGCCGCATCACGTTTTCGAAATTAATGCCATCGTCTTTGGCTATTTGAATCGCTTCTTTTAAATAATCATCATCGAGGGTATCGTAATAATCTTTCAGATATAGAATGATCAATTCTTCGGAATCCTTCCTGGTCCATTCTCCCCCGGTAAAATCACTTATGCGATTGGAATTATTGATATTCTGCACAGCATTTCCTTTCTTAATACATTCTTTTTAATGTATCTAACACCTCATCCAAACTGTCGTTTACCACATCCGCTTGTTTTAGAAATGTTTGCGGTAAGGTTGTGGTAACGGCAATACAGCGCATCCCGGCATTTTTTGCGCTGCGAATTCCCAGGGGAGCATTTTCGATGACGATACAGTCTTCCGGTTCTACTTCCAGAATTTCAGCAGCCTTTAAATAAGGCTCCGGGGCCGGTTTGGTAAATTCCACATCATCTGCGGTAACAATCACTTTAAATGTATCGGCCAGCCCATAGTTTTCCAGTGTATCGATCACGCGGTAGCGTTCCCCCCCGGTAACCAGTGCGGTTTTCAGTTCTTTTTCCTCAATCCATTGCATTACATTTAATAGATTCGGATAAAATTCTATTTTCTTAATCTGATCGTAATAAAAACGTTTTTTTTCGATGATGTTCGGAGCTTCATCGTAGGGAAGGTTAAACTTTCGGGTAAATTGGCTTGCCAACTCTTTTACACCGGAACCTTCCATAACATACAACTCCTCCGGTGCCATATCAATGCCATACTCTTCCAATGCTTTCCGCCAGCCTTCGTAGTGATCTTCCATGCTTCGAATAACAACGCCGTCAAAATCGAATAATACCGCTTGCATTATAACTCCTGTTTCCGTTTAGTTGTCAAATCCTCTTCCCCAAACTCTTAAATTCTGAACCCTTACAGATTTTGATTGTGATAAGATTATCTTAGACCTAGACAAAATATAAGCAAAAATATTTCTTCGTCAATAAGTTTTTTTGTGAAAAAATTTTATTTCAATTTGTGCTTTAATTCCTGGATTCTGCGATGTAGTTATGATATAAATCTTCCAAAACGCTGCGGGAACGTAATCGCCGCACTTCTATATTTTGATTGTTTAGCACCGCCATTACCTTTTGGATAGTGTCGGAGTTTGCAATGAATTGAATTTTAAGGCGATCTTCTCCTCCGGACAATACCAGCGGCTGCAACTCATCAAATTGTTCTAACAAAAATTGCACACCGCTAACGTTATCTAATTCCATGGTGTAAATTTCCTGGCGAATCTCATCAAGCGATAACTCCCGCACCAAATTTCCACCATGAATAATGACGACTTTGGTACAAAATGTTTCAATTTCATCCAAATGGTGCGAGGCGTAAATCATGGTGATATTTTTCAGCTTTTGTAAAATATCGCGGACATCTTTTTGCCCGCCGGGATCAAGGCCGGACATTGGCTCATCTAACAGCAGAATTTGCGGATCGTGCATCAAGGCAATGCAGATATGAACGCGCTGCGACATGCCTTTGGAAAAATCGGAAATTAAATTATCGGCAACATCGGTTAATTCGGCAAATGCTAATAGTTCATCGATTTTAGGCGCTGCTTTAGCTGCTGAAATGCCGTTCATTTGGGCCGAGAACTTCAACAATTCCCGGGGAGTAAAATTTTCCATACCTTCCTGCCGTTCGGGAACGTATCCAATTTGCTTGCGGGCGCTTTCCAAATCAGCTTCGCCCATACTTCGGATGCTGCCTTCTTCCGGAATAACAAAATGCATTAACAACCGACTTAATGTTGGTGTGCCGGAGCCGTTGGCGCCAATCAACCCGATTCTTTCGCCCGGCTCAATTTTTAGATTAATATTTTCCACTGCCGGTTCGAGTGCTCGAAAATATGTTTTGCTAACATTGTCGATTTCAATTAAAGACATACTACGATCTCTTACAAATAAGGCGTTAAGATCAATTACGTTGAATAAATTTTCTGAACGTAGCATCCTGAGTAACCGCAGTGTCTTTCCGCGGTGTATCGAAGGGTATGGAGTGGCGCGGGCACACCCTTCGATACGTGATTTCAAACTACGAAATCACTACTCAGGATGCTTAGGTTACAGATTTATCCTCAACTCATGACTCTTTATAAAACAAATAAAAATCAGCCAAACAGCTTTTGTATAAAAAGTCACTGACGAAATAAACAAACTTTGGGATTATCTTCAAGTAATTTATTCGTCGTTAGCGAATTCTGTTTCATTTTGTATATTCAGTTTTAATTGATTATAGCCGTTTCAATACGGTTCATCAGTAATAAATATTACCAAAGCCGTATCGCCTTTATGGTACCTTTCCCAATGCAGCGATTTGATTCAAATTCCGATTTTATTGGTCTGGACTGTTTAGCGTTGCCGGAAAATTTTTCCGGGGCAGCGTATTATGTTTATCATTTAGCGAAAAATTTGCTGGAGTCGCCGCGCCGCTTTTCTTTTGCGATTTTTTGCACACCAAAGCATGCGCCTTTGTTTTCTTCATTATTAAAGACTTCCGATAAAATGGTTTCAGTGCCTATCAAAAACCGTGCGCAAAAGATTTTCTTTTATGAATTTCAACTGAAATCGCTTTTAATAAAAGAGAATGTAAAGGTGTTTTACGCTACCCATTATATCTGCCCGCCAAAGAGCAGCCGTTATTTTTTGATCAATACATTTCACGATATGGGATTTTTGTTGTACCCGCAATATTACCCTTTTATCAAAAAATTATATTTTGGCCGCCGGATGAAAACATTTTTAGCGCGTGCAGATCGTATTGTAGCCATTTCACATTCCACAGCAGCGGCAATTTCCCGCTTATTCCCGGGGAGCGCTTCCAAAATTTCTGTAATTCACTCCGGTGCAGATCATTTACTTGCGCATAAAACTTTTGAAAGGTTTTGGCAACAGCCGTCCCTTGCGGGAAAAACCTTTCAAAGGTTTTACTCAACCACCCCTTATATTCTTGCTGTTAATACATTTGAACGCAGAAAAAATTTTCCTTTTATCATCCGAGTTTTCAATTATCTTAAAAGGAAATATAAAATCGGGCACAAGCTGCTGTTAATCGGGCAGCCGGCAAATGGTTTAAAGGCTGCCAAAGCAGAAGTCGAGAACTCGCCATTTAAACCCGATATTACGATTGCGCACGCTGTGTCAATCGAGGAGTTGATTTTTTACTATCGCCACTGTGATTTTTTTATGAATGCATCTGCTTACGAGGGATTTGGTTTTACTCCGTTCGAGGCAATCAATTTTGGTTGCCCGGCATTTTTATTTAAAAACAATGCGATTTCTGAGCTGCTAGGCGATCATCTTTATATATTCGACCACCTGGATGCGGAGAAATGGGCAGAATTCATTAAAAGTGAAATCGACAACCATTTCCAAAATAAAATTTTGCGCGATGCCATCGAGCATTTAACCTGGCAAAACACCACGGAATCCGTTCTGAGTTTGTTTGAAAAACGAATACCATCTGAGGAACCGAATCTTGTTTAATAAAGAAATTTTTGCAACGATTAACCTGGCCCATTATTTCGAAAGCGCATTTACAGCGGAACAAGTGTATCGTTACCTGCGCATAAAACTTGACCGCCAAACGTTTGATGAAACGCTTGAAACACTAAAACGTCAAAATCTCATTTATGAAAAGCATAAAGCATTGTTTACTAAAGATTTGGAAAAAGCGTATCAGCAAAAGAAAATTTGGAGCCGGGATTTATTCAATCGCCACAAAGCATATTTATGGCTAATTGCCAAAGCGCCCTGGGTTAAATATGCCGCCCTAACCGGCGCAAATGCTTTTGAATCTTGCAAAGACAAGGATGACATCGATCTTTTTCTGATCACGAAAAAAAATCGCCTATGGATTTGTTATACCCTGCTGGTCGTCGTGAGCAAATTGTCTCGCAAGCGCGAGATTTTGTGCTTGAACTACCTTGTAGATGAAGAAAACTTGCATTTTAAACAGCAAAACTATTATACCGCTGTGCAAATTATGCAGATGGTGCCGCTATTCGATAACGTATTTAGCCGCAAGCTTATTGAACAAAATGCCTGGGTTTTTGATTTTCTTCCCAATGCCGAACCGGAATTGCCGAAAGACAGCTTTTATGTTATTAAAAATGGTAAACAATTCTTAAATGGAAATGGTCGCCTTCAATTGAAGTTTATGGCGAAATTGAATTATGTCGTTTTCCAAAGATATTCGCAGCGATTGGTAAAAAAATATCCTGATAAAATTGGTGCCGGGATTGTCTTAAACGAAGGCGTCGCCAAGCTAAATCGTGTTGATCACCAGGATATTTATGAGAAAATTTACCAAAATATTCATCGTGAAATAGAAGAATCATTATCGATATGAAAATCCTCATCAGCCACTCCTATTTTTTATACCTGGACCCAAAAGAGGCCGCTACCCAAAAGCCCTACCCGCCGCTGGCTTCTATTACATTGACAGCCTGGCTTAAACAAGAGTTGGGGCTAGAGGCAGCGTTTTATGATGTAATGTTCGATCACGATACGAGTGGTTTGGTCGAGGCTATCCAAAAACATCAACCGGATGTTTTTATTCTCTATGATGATGATTTTAACTTCCTCACCAAAATGTGCCTGGAAAATATGCGCAAAGCGGTTTTTAAAACGTTAAAAAAGGCGCCGAAAACCGGCCTCTTTATCGCGCATGGTTCCGATGCTTCCGATCAGCCAGAAGATTATTTGAAAGCCGGGTTTGATATTGTCGTGCATCGCAATGCGGAATTAACGATTTTAGAAATTCTTAAAAACCACCGCAAAC
>CAXHHS010000130.1:0-11639 GCA_964015645.1 uncultured bacterium | reverse complement strand
GTATTAATCCTGGGTGCATTTGTGCTGCCAGCCCAAATCGGCGTTTATGCCGTGGCGAAAAAACTGGCACATCTGCTGGTTGCCCTCATAGACCCATTGCGTGCCGCTATTTATCCACAATTAGCTGCGCTTATTCCCCAAAAACGCTATGGCGAGATAAAAGTCTTTTTGAAAAGCGTAACAGTTAAATTAAGTCTCGCGTTAATCCTGGGTGCGATTCTCTTTTTTATCTTTGGAAAAGAATTAATTGCTTTACTGTATGGTTCCGAATACGCCGCGGGATTTTTACCGATGCTCATCTTAATCCTGGGAATTAATTTCAACCAGGCGTTTTTCTGGTCGATGCCTTTGATCTTGAGCTTAAATTTAACGCTTTTCAAACTGAAGGTAGATGCGTTGAATATGGCTTTGTCAATCCTGATTGCCCTGGTAATGGTGTCCCAATTCGGGATCATCGGAAGTGCTATAGCCCTGGCATTTGCCTATATTTTTGCCCAGGGGATATTATTACTAAAAATTAGACAAACAGGTATTCTCAAATAAAAGACATGCCTCCCCAATTCACTCTATGACAAATTTATCTGCAAAAAACTATCAATTGGAAGAACGCAACCATTGCCCAACTTGCGATGGCGTAAATTTCAAGCATATATTAACCATTCAGGATTGGTCGATTTACAAATGCACTAATTGCACGGTATTGTTTAACAATCCCGTGGTAAAAAATCCCAATGATTTGTACCAAAATGAGGCATATTACGAAGATAGAACTATCAGCTTCCGAAAAGCACAAGTTTTTGCACGCCAGAATTTCCCGATTATCGGGTTGATAAATCGATTCTTATTAGCCAATCAATCCCCGGGTAAGCAACCGGTAGAATTTCTGGAAATCGGGCCTGGGAACGGCGGGTTGTCTTTAGCAGCTAAAAATACCGGTTGGAACGTTACCTGTGCCGATGTTTCGGAGGTTGTTAAACAAAAACTAAAGGCATTAGATTTAACTGTTGAATTATATGATGGTAATGTGTTATCATTCGACCTATCGTCATTTGATATTGTTGCTATGAATCATGTGATTGAACATTTGAAATATCCCCGGGAAACCATGGAAAGCGTTGCCCGGTCGTTAAAGCCGGGAGGAATTCTGTACCTGGTAACTCCCAATCACAAATCCCTGGATCGTTACTACCATGCGCTAAAGTGGTCGGGATGGGATATTCCCTATCACCTAATTCATTTTAATCCGAAATCGCTATCAACACTTTTGGAAACTGTGGGGCTTGAGGTTATTTATGTTGATTTTACGCTATTTAACCCGCTAAGCCATATCAAAAGAGGACTGCAAGCAGGTGATTTGAGGGCGGATATCCGCACGCCGGTAAAAGCCGTGCAGCCGGCGCAAACATCCCGGGATAAATCGCCAACGCAAGTTACTAATAATAATGAAGTTAATGGGAAAAGTACATTTACCCCCTATTGGAAGCGCAAAATAAAATATTATCTTTCCGAACGGAATATGATTTTTATCGCCCGGAAGCGCTCTTAGCAAAGCGGAAACGGAAAAAATTTTCTATGAATACTTATCTAAACCGGCAAGAGGAAACTGATGGAAATTAAAATTGTGTCAAAGCATTTTGGCGATGCCGTGGTTATTCAACCGGAGATATTTAAAGATGAACGCGGTTTTTTTATGGAAGCATTTCGTGCGGATCAATTTAGAGAACATGGCTTGCCCCATCAATTTGTGCAGGATAATCACTCCGGTTCGGTAAAAGGCGTGGTGCGCGGCTTGCATTTTCAATGGGAACCGCCGATGGGAAAGCTAATGCGTGTAACACGCGGATCGGCATTTGTCGTAGCGGTCGATATTCGCAAAGGTTCTCCCACGTTGGGCCAGTGGTTTGGTATAGAAGCCTCGGCGGAAAACCAGTTGCAAGTGTGGGCGCCGGCAGGCTTTGCACGGGGATTTTGTGTGCTTTCCGATTTTGCGGAAATCCAATATAAATGTACCGGTATCTACAACAATAAAGCCGAATCCGGTATTCTTTGGAACGATCCGGAAATCGGTATCGACTGGCCGGTAACAAAGCCAATTCTTTCCGATAAGGATCGTAACGCTCGCACACTGTCTCAATGGCTGAATTCACCTGAATCGGATAATTTTAAATACAATTGATATTGAGGAGACATTTTGTATGAGAATATTACTTGCCGGTGGCGCCGGTTATATTGGTTCCGCTTTGGTTCCCAGGCTGCAGGAACGAGGATATGAAGTAACAGTATTAGACCTTTTTTGGTTTGGAAATCACCTTCCCCCGGAAACCGTTACGATTGAAAAAGACATCTTTAAGCTAAAGGAAAACGACTTAAAAGGATTTGACCAGGTAATATTTTTAGGCGGCCTGTCAAACGATCCCATGGCGGAATTTTCACCGGGTATGAATTTTATCCACAATTCGGCAGGCCCGGCTTACCTGGCTTATTTAGCAAAATTATCCGGTGCAAAACGCTTTATTTATGCCGGCTCTTGCTCGGTATATGGCTATACCGTTAATGAATTATATGGTGAGGAATCTCCTACCATATCCAGCTATCCGTACGGCATTTCCAAACTCCAGGGGGAAAAGGCGGCAATTGAAATGGCGGATGAAAACTTTTCTGTCATTTGCCTGCGCCAGGGAACGGTTTGCGGCTACAGCCCGCGAATGCGCTTGGACTTAGTCGTTAATACCATGTATAAATGCGGCATGGTAGACGGCGAAATTACGATTAATAATCCTTCCATTTGGCGGCCTATTCTTAGTATAAGAGATGCCGTTAACGCCTACATTCGCTCTATTGAGGCCAGCGAATCAATCTCCGGGATTTTTAATGTTGCTTCCGGGAATTATACGGTTGGGGAAATTGGCGATATGGTTAAGGAGACGATGGAAAGCGCCCTGAATATCCGGTTAAAATTAAATATCAAAAACATTAGTGATTTCAGAAATTATAAAGTCAGTTACGAAAAGGCCAAAAATATATTGAGCTTTAAGCCGAATCACGATATTGCTTCGATTGTTAATCACCTGGTAGAAAATCGGGATAAATTCAGCGACTTTGACAATCCGAACTATTATAATATTCAAGTATTTAAGCAGATGCTCTAAAGGGGACGTTTATGAAAATCGCCGTAATTGGCAGCAACGGGCAGTTGGGTACGGATTTGATGCAGGTGTTAGCGGCAGAAGACGTAATTGGCCTAACCCACGCCGATATTGAAATCACAGACGAAAAAAACGTATTTGCAGTTCTGGAAAAGACACGGCCGGCAGCAGTTATTAATACGGCAGCATTTCACAATACCGGGCGCTGTGAAGATGAGCCGGAACAGGCTTTTAAAATTAATGCTGTAGGGCCGTTATTTTTGGCAAAAGCGTGCGCAAAAATTGACAGCCTCCTCATCCATATCAGCACGGATTATGTGTTTGATGGCAGCAAGGGCAAACCTTATTTGGAACATGACCCGGTTGCCCCGCTAAGCGTCTACGGAATTTCCAAAGTCGCCGGGGAACACAATGTTCTATCTTATTGCGAAAAACATTATGTCGTACGATCATCCGGTTTGTATGGCGCAGTTCCTTGCCGGGCTAAAGGCGATAACTTTATCACTAAAATTTTAAGGATTGCGCGGGAAAAAGGGAAAGCCTCGGTTGTTACCGATGAAGTTTTAACGCCGACCTGGACATATTCCCTGGCGGAGCAACTATATCGATTGTGCCAGGTGGATTCGGTTCCCTATGGCGTCATCCATGCGACCAACGAGGGACAGTGTTCCTGGTACGAATTTACCAAAGTGATTTTTGAACTCACGAAAACACCGGCAGCGCTTTTAGAAGCCAGAGTTTCCGATTTTCCGATGACGGTTAAACGGCCAACCTATTCGGTTCTGGAAAATTTTGTGCTTAACTCCTGTCAGGATAATACGATGTCCCATTGGAGGGATGCGCTTCAAAATTATTTAAAATTATGAGGCAGGATAAATAATCATCATAATGAAAGGAAAGACTGTAAATGATACGAATCGTTTATATGTTTTTCATGATTTTGACACTTCCGGTTACACTTGCAGAATACTTTCGTAAAACAACCGGCAAAGATTACGGAATTAGTTTTTTTAAGAAACTTATCCTAATGTTTAAAATGATTCGAAGCCATAACAAGATAACCACTGCTTCCAAGTTTTTAGAACACATCACAATGGTCACGAACATCTTAAAAACTCCCAAATCTATAGAGGGTTGTATCGTAGAATGTGGTTGTTACAAAGGTGGCAGCACATCTATTTTATCTTTAGCTGCCGGCCTTTGCAATCGCCAATTAGAAATTTTTGATTCATTTGCAGGTTTACCGGAACCATCGGAATATGATAAAATGCATATTAGTGTAGGCGACCGAAAAACACATACTTACGCTAAAGGTGACTTCTATGGGAGTTTAGAAGAAGTAAAAAGTAATATTTCCCAATATGGCAATATTAATGTCTGCAACTTTAATATTGGGTATTTTGAAGATACGCTTCCCAAATTCGACAAAAAGTGTGTATTTGTTTATGTCGATGTTGATTTAAGGGATTCGTTAAAACCTTGCCTAAAATACCTATGGCCGCTGCTTCAAGATAAATGCAACTTTTTTACGCACGAGGCACCACACATGGAAATTGCCTTTTTATTTTTTGATAAAGAATGGTGGCAAAGTAACATAAACGCTAATCCCCCCGGGTTAATCGGTGCAGGTAGCGGGCTGGGGCTTTTGCCCAGAAGAGGTGCTTTTCAAAGTGATATTGGTTTTACCGTTAAAAATCCATATTGACAATCTATTAAATTATATTTCCCCTTCATACCATTTTTAAGATATACTCTTTAAGGCTAATTTGTTGCTCTTTTTTATTTAACCGCAGAGAACGCTGAGAGCGCAGAGGTTATTGTTTTTTAGTGATTTATCTCTGCGAAACTCTGCACCCTCTGCGATTAGAAAATCTAAAACCAACCCCTAATGGGTATACATTCCTTCAAATCTTTATAAAAAAACAATGTCTAAGAATAACACTTTACGCGTTGTGTGCGTCCCTGTTGGCGGAGAGACGTTTACTGCTGCCCGCGACCGAATTTATATCTATTTTGATACCTGGAAAGAATACGGGATTGAAGCAACGGCCATTCCCTGGCGCTTTATGATTTCCAAACAGGAGAAAACAGCGCTATACCAAAAAATTGTCAAAGAAGCAAAAAACCATGATATCGTTTATCTCTTTCGTGCAATGGTTCCTGCGAAATGGATGCGCCGTTTGCGGGAAAATGCAAAATGTCTCGTTTGGGATTTTGACGACGCTATCTACCACGTTCCCAGCACGCAATGTTCCGAGGCGTTTCCGCAATCACGTTCGATTCCGGAAAAAATAAAGCAGGTATACCGCCTTTGCGCCCGGCAAAACCGCTATTATTCGGCCCGGCAACCCATTTTAAATCAAATACTTAAAAACTGCGATGGTGTTGTCGCCGGTAATAAGGTGCTTGCAAAATATTCATCGCAATTTGTTGAGCGGCATGTGATTGCTCCCTCTCCCATCGATGTGACGAATATATCGGCCAAACAACATAATGGCACAAAAACAGTCGTGGTTGGCTGGACTGGTACGCCCAGCAATATCAATTATCTCGAAACGTACAAAGAAGCTTTTCGCAAACTGGGAGATAAGTATGGAGGCCGGGTTAAATTAAAGGTCGTCTCTCAACCACGCGCTATCGACATTGATGGCATCAACCTGGAGTTCCGGCAATGGACGCCGGAAATTGACAAAAGCGTTCTAATGACATTTGATATCGGCATTATGCCGCTAACAAATGACGGATGGTCTGCGGGAAAATGCGGGTTTAAAGCACTGCTTTGTATGGGCGCTAATCTTCCGACAGTCGTTAGCCCGGTGGGTATCAATACCGAAATTATTAAAGATGGCCAAAACGGTTTTCACGCGGCAACAGATGAAGAATGGGCGGAAAAACTCGGCCACTTAATCGAAGATGCCCATTTAAGAAAAGTGTTAGGCGAAAACGGCCGGCAAACCGTGTTAACCGAATACAGCCGTGAGGCCATCCAACCGCGTATTGCAGCGTTTCTTCACAAACTGGTATGACAAACTAGTACAGCAAACATCAGGTTCTCGTTACCTTATTGTGTAATACGTAATACGTGATTACTACATATCACGCATTGCGCATCACGCCAAAGAAAATAGTTTATGAATTCTCCCCCAAAAAAGATCTACTACATTTCTCCTCGCGATATGCTGAAAGGTCGTGTTGATCCCATTATGATGATGCAGACCTGTCATAGTCTTGTGAAAGAAAATGCCGAAGTCGTTTTAGTGACTCCCTATTATCGCCGGGAAGATAATACGACACGCAAAAATCTCTGGCAATATTACAACCTGCCGGAAGGCCGTTTCAAAGTGGTGATGTTAAAGACGTTCTTGCGGGACGAATCTTCCGAAATTCGGGTTTGGATTTCAAAATTCATTTTAAACCTGCTTTACTCACTTCGGATTTTTGTGGATGTATTGATGAATCCCCCGGGAAGAATCCAAATTATTAGCCGCTGTATGATTAGTACCTATCCCTACCTGCTTATCTTATGGCCGCTGCGGAAGTGGAAAAAAATCAATTTTATTTTCGAGTTACATTTCTACAAAAACAGTTTCAATTATAATTATGTCATCAAACGGATGGATGGCCTGGTAACAATTTCTCAAGCCTTGAAGGATTATGTCGTAAAATATACCGGTTTTGATGCGGGAAATATCGTCGTCGGGCGAATGGGAGTAAACCTGGAACACTATAAACCGCATTTAAGTATTTCAGAGTTACGCAAAAATTTAAAAATTAAAGATAATGGTTGCCTGGCAGTATACACTGGTAAGGTTCCCAAATCTTCACCGGAGCTTATATACATTCTTAAAGCAGCCAAAAAAGCCCCGGATATTAGTTTTATGGTTGTGGGTGGCCGCCTGGAGATTGTAGAGCATTGGAAAAAATTATGCCGGTTGCATAATATTGAAAATGTAAAGTTTACCGGCTTTGTGAAACCATCGGAAGTTATGAAATACCAGCTTGCTGCCGATGTGCTATTGATGTATTACGATAGCAGTATTCCCACGCGTGATTTTACTTCCCCGGGAAAAATGATGGAATACATGGCCACCGGGCGCCCGATTGTCTCTTCCGATTTTCCGGTTTTCCGGGAAGTGCTTCATCACCAAAAAAATGCCATTTTAGTACCGCCGGATAATCCCGACTTGCTGGCAAAGGCTGTAAAAAAGTTATCAGCCGATCGCGAATTTGCCAGACGGTTGGGCGAGCAGGCACAAAAAGATGTTGTGCAATATACCTGGGATAATCGTGCTAAGCTAATGATGACATTGATTAACCGATTGTCAAATCATACAAAAACTAAAAAACTAAAATCACCGGATATGGCAAGAAAAAAGAAAAGAATCTATTACATCTCTCCCCGTGATATGCTAAAAAGCAGGGTTGATCCGATTATGATGATGCAAACGTGCAGTAGTATCGCAAAGGAAGGATATGAAGTAATATTAGTAACCCCAACTGTCTTTCGCCGTGAAAATATTCCGCGGGAAAAAATCTGGCAGCATTATAAATTACCGGAAAACCAATTTAAAATTGTTATGCTGCCAACTGTATTAAAAGATACATCGTCTTTAAACTTTGTCCGAATTTCGAAATTTCTGGTTCATTTTTTCTATACCATCCGGATATTTCTCGATGCATTATTTCGCCCGAAAGGGGAAGTGGTTATTTTATCGCGATGCCTGGTTAGCACGATTCCACATCTGATAGCGCTTTCAATTTTGAGAAAATGGAAAGATCTGAAATTTATGTTTGAACTCCATGCCCTCTCTGCGCAAAAAGCCGACCGTTATGTATTAGAAAAAATGGATTTCATCTTTTGCATCTCCGAAGGATTGCGGTCGAAGCTTTGCAAGCAATTCACAATTACACGCCAGCAAACATCCATTGCCCGAATGGGAGTTAATTTATCGTATTACACCAATCATCGCGACCTCAACGCCTTCCGGGAACAGAATGGTTTAGGAAAAAACCGCTTTATTGCGATGTATACCGGTAAAATTTATCCTGACCAAAAAGAAGTCGAACTCATTTTATCCACTGCGCCCTATTGTCCCGATGCCTTGTTTGTGATGGTTGGCGGCACATCGGAGGCTGTCGCACATTGGCAAGGCTTTTGTTCGCGAAACAACATAAACAATGTTAAATTTACCGGGTTTGTTAGCCCGGCAGACGTTGTTAATTACCAAATGTGCTCCGATGCCTTGCTGATTTATTATCCCAACAATTGGCCGATCAAAGATTTTGTCTCCCCCGGAAAAATGATGGAATATATGGCCACAGGAAATTCCATTATCGCAGTGGATTTCCCGGTGATTAAGGAAGTACTGGTAGACGGAAAAAATGCCCTGTTGGTGCCGCCCGACCGCCCGGATTTGCTGGCAAAAACCATTGCCCGTTTGGCAGAAAATCCCCTCCTGGTAAAAAAACTAGGCCGCCAGGCAAAGAAAGATGTTGTACGCTATTCCTGGGATAGCCGTGCCAGGTTGATGCTGGTTAATACAAACAAGCTCTGAAATACAAATTCTTGTGTGGCATAACCTCCCGGAGGTTCTAATATAGCGTATTTATGGCATCTGTTGATAATTAGACTTTTATCTTGCACTGTCAAATTTGACTTAAAACCTCCGGGAGGTTTACAGGCACAAAAATAATAAAGGAAGATTACAAAATTTGAATTGTAATCGATACAAAAGATGAGTGATAGTATGCGGCTAAAATTAGAACGCTTGATTAACCAGGGAATATTGGCAAAGAAAGACCTGGCGCTATCAAGCATTTCTCCTCGATTCGTTTTTCGTCGCTATGCTCAAAAGCTATCGGCCCAAAATGCTCGTATCATTCGCCCTTTACCTGGTAAAGCATTACCGGAAATAAGTGTTAATGTAGGAATTTACCAGGGCAACAATCCATCTGCGCTTAAATTGTGCGATTTCCTGCAAAAGCGTCTCAGCGACGACCTGTTCGGAGCCTACGTGCATGGCAGCATCGCTACGACAGAGGAGGTTGCCTATAGCGATTTTGATGCACTGGTGATTATCAAAGAATCTGTATTAGCGGATGAACATCGCCTGGCAGCAACAGCTTACCGGCTGCACCAGGCGACCAGGTTTATGTACGAATATGATCCCTTGCAGCATCATGGTTGGTTCGTACTGCTGGAATCCGAGCTTCGACGCTACCCGCAAGATTATTTTCCGTACGAATTGTTTGCTTTCGCCAAATCGCTCTTTCCTGACCAGGGGCGAAAATTTTCGCTATCATTAAACCCGGAACCTGGCGCCTCCACGTTGTTTTATATGTTGGCATCTAACATCATCAATAGATTAAATAATGCGGCATATCCTCAAAATATTTACCAATTGAAAAGCCTGCTCAGCGAATTCATGCTCTTACCCGCTCTATATGTTCAACTAAGAGACAAAGAGGGGATTTTCAAAAAATACAGTTTTGCTGCTGCACGGAAAGATTTTTCAACAGCAGATTGGCAGATTATGGATGATGTTTCTCGTTTGCGAGATAACTGGCATTACGAAACGAATTCGCTGCAAGAATGGCTGATGCGCAAACCGGGATTTATATTTCGTAAATTAAGCGCCCGCATGGCCCCGGCCATTCCCCCGGATTTAAAAGCCATACTAACGCCTTCATTTTATCAAAGAATGGCAGCGCTGGCCTATCAAATGAAATCTCAAAGTAGCCTGGTCAATAAAATTTCCGAAAAAAACCTTGATAGAATGCCCATTTAAAAAACGAACATGTAATACAAATGATGAAAACAGATCAAAAACAAAAGATTGTTAACTCTTTTAAAGCGCGTAGTGAGACATACTTCCGGGACAATTACGAGCTTGATAAAAATATTTTGCGGCAGAACCGCTATCGTTTGATTAACTGTAAACTAAAAGCATTGCTGCAACCGGGATGGAATGTTTTGGATTGCGGCGCAGGACCAGCAGTTTTTGCAAAAATGATTAAAGAACGATCCGTGCAGTACTTCGCGTCTGATATTTCCAGCCATAATTTACACCAGGGAATGCTGCGAGAAGGTAACCTAAACTGTGTTGCTGCCGATACCGAAATGCTCCCGTTTCAAAACGGTTCCTTCCACCTGGTGCTATCCATCGGCTCGCTGGAATATATTCCCGGGTTGCAAAATGCCCTGGCAGAGATTGTCAGAATTACCAAACCGGGTGGATTGATTATCGCTACTTTTGCCAACAAACACAGCCCCAGCCGCTGGTGGAATGAAAAAATTGTCATTCCGCTCTCAATGTTAAAAAAACAGTTAAAGAACGGTAATACAAATGCTTACAGCCGCTATTTGCAATCCTGCCGGCAAATTGAAACGATGTTTAATCAGCGCGGAGCCGAGATTCGCGAGAGGGTTTTTTATAACCAGGGATTATTGGGATACCCGGTTTCGAATATCAAAATCGTCGAAGATTATTTAGAGAAGCTATCGCAGGAGAATAGGTTGATCAACCGGTTGAATTCGGAGTTTCTGATCATAGCCAGGAAAAAATGAAATACCGGTTCTTAAAACAACCTGTTTATTGTCAGAAGGAAATCTACGAAACTGCTGCCCAAAAAATTGCCGATTATGCGGCCGGTTTTTCAGAGGTATTAGCAGTTTACAAAATGGGCAATGTATCGGTTCCCGGCATCTCCGACTTAGATATGATTGTGGTTTTAGGAGATGAAGCAACCATTCCCGATTTTGCTTTTCCGACAATATTAAATACCGTTGAAAAATACACCCTTATGCACAGTGTATTTGTGGTAACGGAAACGTTCTGGCGAAACCGGCAGCTTTATTATGTGTACGATAATTTGCATCATCTGCGCGGGGAAAAAAAATTAACCGCAGAAAATTTCGACGAAAAACTCCTGAAGCATTTGGCTACTCGTTTTGCAATTCAACATATCCTTAGAGCCTATGCCAGCGTATTTGCCCAGCTTACCTCCGGCTATTTAAAGGTGCGCAGCACGCTATGCGAGCTTCATGCCCTGCGGTATGACATCCCGGCGTTGGAAACTTTTTTGGAAGAAGAACACCGTGCGGAATTTGCTTCCGTGGCCGGAGATATTGCCCACCTGCGGAAAACCTGGTTTGAAACGGAAACGGAATTGGCAGCTAAAAAATTTCTCGAAATTTGCGATGTAACCAAACGGTTTTTGCGCAAAACCATCATCGCCTTAAACCGCTCCTTTACCGAAGGAAAGCATCTGAATGGTTCGCCCGTGGCGCTTCCCAAAATCGCTATTAGCAAAAGCCGGGAAATTTATTTTGAGGCGGATAAAGCAATGGAAATCTCCGGCGCTTCCAGCCGCCTTGCCCGGGCGGCGTCTCGATTGCCATTGCCGGCAAAGATGCATCTTAAGATCAACAACAACCTTGGATATTATCCTGTCTCTTATACACATCTGACGCTGCCGACGAGCTTCTTGGTG
>CAXHHS010000129.1:0-11732 GCA_964015645.1 uncultured bacterium | reverse complement strand
TACAACTTCATTTAGATTGATAACCTGGTTTAGCTCTCCATCATCACGGCGAGCAAAATTTTTTAAACTGGAAACAATATGCTCTATCCGCTGCCCGCCTTCGGTAACGCCATCGATCAATTTGGCGATTTTTTGTTTCGCACGGCTAAAGGGCATTCCGGCAAGCGCAAAATCGCCATTTTGGTCGTAATATTTATTTAGAATCGGTTCCGCATCTTGCCATACTTTTGCTAACAACTTTCCATTAAGCATTATAAAATTATTGGGATTGTTAATCTCGTGCGCCACGCCGGATACTAAAATTCCCAGGGAGGCCATTTTATCCGCTTGCATTAATTGCTTTTCGTGCAGTTTTGCTAATTCCGCGGCGCGTATCCGCTCTGTAATATCGATAATCATGGCCATAATCCAGGTTCGATTATCGATAATTACCGAATTTAAACTTACCTCAACCGGGAACTCGCTGCCATCCTTCCGCCTTCCGGATAAATGCCGCCCTTTGCCCATCGCACGGTGTGAAGGGTTTTTCAAATAAATCTTACGGTGATGAATATGTTTATCACGAAATGTATTCGGAATTAAAATTTCGATTGGTTGTTCAATTAGCTCATCGTGAGTGTAGTCAAATAAGGTCTCAATTCGTTTATTGGCCAGTTTAATGATACCGGCTTCATCTACGATGATGATTCCTTCCGAAGCAGATTCTAACATCATTTTGAAGATTGCTTCATCAAGACCATTTTTACGGCTTTGATTATCCATACCTTCTAATCTAAACAAAATATTGTTACATTTCCAGAATAACCTTCATCATATCTAACGCGGAGATTACGCCGGTAACCTGGTCACTCTTCGTGACAAATACCCGGTGGATTCTTCCCCGAACCATTGTATCGGCAATATCTTTTAGTGGTGTGTCTTCGGCCACATGAAAGATCATCGGCGTCATAATATCTTCGACGAGGATATTGGATTCTCTTTCGACACGGTATTCCGAAATATCTTCCGGCGCATAAGATTGTTCAAATGAATGTAAATAATATGAATGTGGCTCTTCGTATGAAGCATCTTTAATCGGCAGCGTATCAAATCGCACGATATCTGTTAAAGAGACGACGCCAACCAATGAATTGTCGGCGGAAATAACCGGTGCGCCGGAAATCGAGTTTTCAATCAAAAACTCGGCAAGCTGGTTAACTGTCCAATCTTCTCGGGCAGCTAAAATTTTGGAATTCATAATGTCCCTGGCTGTGAATTGTTTCATCGTGATCCTCCGGTTAGTATGGATTTCCTTTAAAATAATGCATTTTATATATATCCCAAAATTGGGTGCGGGCTGCCTGCAAGCGTTGCGCAACGATTTGAATCATTCGAGTTAAAATCTGGTAGCCTGCTGCATGGTTTTGTTTGCAAAACGCTCTTAAAGATTGAGCGTCTATGGCAATTGCTTTTGTTAATTCAACCGCTTTAGCGTCGAACTGCCATTTGAAAGGTGGAATCAGCCACGACCACCCCAAAACCTCACCTTCCCGAATGCTTTGAATCGATACATCGCTATGGCGAGTGGGCGCGATTTCGATTATAACTTCACCTTGTTGGATGAGATAGAATTTGCCGGCCTCCTCTCCGGATCGAAAAATGAATTCCCCGGCTTCAACCTTAACTTCTTTAGAAAAAGAAGCGATTTTTTCAATCGATTGATCCGCTACGTCTTTAAAAAAAGGATGCTGCTTTATTTGATTTGCTAATGAGTTCATCTTTTTCTCCTCTGCTTTAATACCCCAATGTTTCAAGTCCCGGGAAGTTTATGTTAAATAAGAACTCTCTTTTTTAATGAATTGTAATTCAAAATGATAAACTTCATCGGAAAACGAAGTTTTCATTTCACAGCCACTTTTATGAAACACGGTTTGCATTGGACGGTTATCTGCCAAAACATCCGCAGTAAACCCGCGAATACCCCGCTGACGGGCTATATCCATCATATATTTAAACAGAAAACTGCCAATGCCCTTATTTTGGAAGCTGTCGTGAACTAAAAATGCCACTTCCGCCATGCCGGTGGCAGGGTCGCGAATATAATGACCCACGGCAACCATTCGTTCCTGTTCACCGTTTTGGATAATGCCGACAATGCACATTTGGTTTTCGTAATCCACATTTACCAATTTTTGCAATTTACTATGGGGCATGGCTTTTACGATCAGGAAAAATCGCTGTAAAATGCTTTTGGTAGAAAGCGAGTAAAACATGTCTTTCATCAGCGGCTCATCCGTTGGGCGAACCGGGCGGTAGCAAATGGGTGTTCCATCTTTCGTTGTCGTTTGTTTCTCCAAATTTTCCGGGTAGACTGATTGTGATAGTAAGATTTGGTCATCATATACCAGGCGGCGTTTTTTAGCCTCGTTCAATAATTCTTCCCGGAATTTCGGATGGGCAATTGAGATTAAAGCAAGCGCGCGCTCCCGGGCATTTTTACCCCATAAATCAGCGATGCCGTATTCCGTAACCACGTAGTGAACATCACCACGCGTTGTTACAACGCCCGCCCCTTCTTTCAAATGTGGAACAATCAAAGAGACCGTATTATTCTTGACAGTGGAACGCAGGGCAATAACCGGTTTACCTTCCCTGGAATGCGCTGCGCCGCGAATAAAGTCTACCTGCCCGCCGATGCCGCTAAAAAATTTATAACCGATGCTGTCGGAGCATATTTGGCCGGTCAGGTCAACTTCTAAAGCGGTGTTAATCGCAACCATTTTTTCGTTGCGGGCGATGGTAAAGGGATTGTTGGTGAATTCTACCGGGCGAAATTCGAAAACCGGGTTGTTGTCTATGTATTCATAGAGTCGCTGGCTGCCAAAGCAAAAGCTGGAAACAATTTTTCCGGCTAACAACGTTTTTTTCGTTCCGTTAATAACGCCGGATTCAATAAGTTCGATAATGCCATCGGAAAACATTTCCGTATGAATTCCCAGGTTACGTTTGTTACCCAACGATTTCAAAACGGCGTTCGGAATGCTGCCAATGCCAACTTGTAGAGTGGAGCCGTTGTCGATTAAACGAGCAACATTTTGCCCGATTTTTAGCGAAACTTCATCCGGCTCAGCAGGAATTGATTCCAAAAGCGGCGCGTCATTTTCTACAAGATAATCAATTTGGCTGATATGAATAAAACTATCGCCCAATGTACGCGGCATGTTGGGGTTTACTTCTGCAATCACAATTTCCGCACTTTCCGCAGCAGATTTTACGACATCGACAGAAACGCCGTAGCTGCAATAGCCATGAGCATCCGGCAAGCTTACCTGGATCAACGCCGCATCCAGATGAAGCCGTTTGCTTCGGAACAAACGAGGAATTTCCGATAGAAAAATCGGGGTATAATCGGCACGGCCATCCGCAACCGCCGCTCGTACATTGGCGCCAACAAACAGGGCATTGTGGCGAAAAATATGCTTAAATTCCGGATCGGCATAAGGCGCTGCGCCCAATGTTAGCAAATGCACAATTTCGGTGTCGACCAAATCATTCCCGCGTTGTGTCAGCGCTTTTACCAATAGTTGCGGCTCTGCGGCGCCGGAACCGATGAATATGCGCTGCCCGCGATTTAGGGCATTAATAGCTGCCTCTGCGGTGACGGATTTTTTTGAGATTCCCATTTTGGTTTTCCTGATTATTTACACCCCGGGGAGCCAGGGCGAACTACGAACCTTACATTTCCCGTTCTACTGTTAATACCGGCACGGATGCCCAACGCACCACTCTTTCTGTCGTACTGCCAATCAACAAGTGTTCCAATCCGCCAAGGCCGCGGGTTGCCATAACAATAAAATCTGCATTTATATGTTCTGCATAGTTCACAATTTCTCTCGCCGGGCGGCCTTCTATTACAGTAAACGTACCGCCATTGCCGTTTCCGGCAAAGGTTTTCAGATTATCCCTGGTGCGTTCTTTTAGCTCGCGATCAATTGTAAACACAGACTCGACGCCTGATACATAAAATGCCGGATGAATGGCCTGATCGACCACATGTAAAAACTCCAATTTTGCACCAAATTTTTTCGCAATTTCTACACCGGCTTGAGCAGCTTTTTTTGAGTATTCCGAAAAGTCGATTGGAATGAGCACCTTCTTAATATCGAATTCTTTCAATGGTTCATGAATGGTGATTACCGGAACCGGGGAAAGGCGAACAACTCTTTCTGCTACGCTTCCGTAAATCCATTTTTTAAATCCGGTACGGCCATGGGTTCCCATTACCACTAAATCAAAACCATTATCGTTAATGAAATCCAGGATTGAATCTGCGGCGGAAATACCGCGAATTGTAACGGAATTAATCGTCACATTTTTCGTCCCGGCATCTTCATGATGCTCTTGAAAGAGCCGGTGACTATCTTCTTCCAGCAGCCGAATCGATTTTTCGTAGGCTTTCAGTGTTTCTTCTTCGTGCGCTTCTTCGTGCAGCAAAACAATACTATGTAGAAGAGTGATATTCGCAGCATAGTTTTCCGCCAGGAATAGCGCATATTTTACCGCCCTGTCGGAAAATTTGCTAAAATCTACCGGGACTAAAATATTTTTAATTTTCATGATTCGATCCTCCTGTGTTGATGATACCTTAATCACTCTATCATAAAATTAGCGGGCTTTTACTGGTGTGGAATGATATTGCTCAGCAGAAAACATGATTTTTATCAGGTTTGCAGAATTATAATTCAAATATTCATTTTTAGGTCAAATATCAAAATCCTTTTCAAATTATTAAATAAATTATCTCCCAATAACTTCGTGATTTGTATGTCGGTGCTAGGAAAGCATCCCGTCCTATCGAAAAGCAGGAAGCTCTTTCGGAGACCCTTGGAAAAGGAATAAAGGCGGCAAACGGCAGAATGGTTTAAAAGTGCCATATTACCGGCGCATTACATCCTGGCAATATCCGGTTATTTAATTTACCGATTTCGGATATTGGGAGTTATAGCCAGGAATAATCATAAATTAGCGGAAGAGGATAGTTGAATGAATTCACGGATCGAACAAATACCGCACAAGGATGTTGCGAGAAACTATTTGGCTTTGTCCCGGGAATTTCACGAATCGCAATTGTATCATAAAGCGGAAGACACATTGCGCGTAGCACTGGAAAAACTCCCGTACCATCCATTTTTACTCGCCCGGCTTTGTAATCATTATCTTAAGCTTGATATGCCGGAAAAGGCACTATTGGTCAGCAATATTTTGATTAAACATCATAAAGATTTGCCGTTTTCTTATTTTTTGCGCGGAAAAATTTACGAAAGCCGCAACGAGCAAAAAAAAGCGCTAAAAGATTATGCGCGCGCATTAACCCATACTCAAAAAGACTTATATGTTTTATCGCCCCTAATTCAATTGTTAATGCACTTCGGCCATATCGAAAAAGCACTGGAAATAATCGAAAACTACCAGGCGATTTTGAATAATCCATTTTTATTCTCGCAAATACAAGCGGAAACGCTGCTGGCATTAGGCGATGTTCCGTCTGCATTTATCAAACTGCGCGATATTTTGCTTTGCGACCCCAATGATAAAAATTTGCTAAAACATTACCTGCGGCTTTCCAGCCAAATTAGTAAAAAAACACCGCGCGATATTTATGAATTGTTGAGGCTGGCTGTGCCGCAATTAGCCCGGTTGGATGAAGAAGACTTGTTTGAATTTGAAGCGGATTATTACCGGCAGCGAGAACAATTTGAATACGCGCTTCAAAAAATTAATGCCATGTTAGAAGCCAGGCCGGAGAGCTTTCGCTGGCGAAAAAAACGTGCCTTCTTAAAGTTGGAAATGGGATTTGTAGAAGATAGCGTTGAAGAATTTAGAATTCTGTTTCTGCAAGATTCTACCGATATGGAAGTGCGAAAGGCGCTGGAAAACTATTTTATAATGCAAGATCAATTAGACACCTGGAAGCATCTTGTACAGCAGGTTTTAAAAATGCACGCGAATCAAATTGAGCTATTCGATTATTTGTGCCGAATCGGAAATGACAAAAATTGGCTGTCTATTTGCGAATTGGATTTCGAATCGTTTATGCACCAGGTAGAGAAAACCAATATCGCCCACTCGGATATCACGGATGTAACCTGTGAAAAACTACCAGCTTATGCCCTGGAAATTTTTGTCAGCCAAATTGCCATTCATAACCGAATTCCCAATCCAATGGAGTTATGGGGCATTATCAGCAGCGAACGGCAAAAAAAAGGACAGGTGCCGCCATTTCAAATTGAGGACCTGGAATCCGCCTACCCGGTTTGGATTTTTGCGCTTCATATTTTCTTTTTATTTAAATTTTATAGCAAATTTTCGGTATCTTTTTATCCCCGCAAACTTCAAAGCAATCGTATTGCCGTTACGTTAAAAATTGGCGAAACCCCGGTCGAAGTGGATATTTCTTACTTGTTAAATAGCGAATCCCAACGGCTTAAACCGCTGGTAAAAGTTAACAAAGGTTATCGCTGGCGATTGCGGCCATTGCCGGAAGCACCGGAAATTATGCTTCACGAGATGCGGTTTTATTCTGCCAATCAATTATACAAACTCATGAAAGATTTGCATGAAAATTTAGTCGATGTTCAAGGGGTTTATGCATAATACAACAAAACTCGGATGTTAATCCGCAAACGGATGTTAGGGGTATCATGAATAATCTACTGGTGAAAAGCGAAAAAGCGGCAACTAAAAAATGGGCAAAATATCGTAATTTATTTCCCCATACCAAAGAACGTGTTTATCTAAACCATGCAGCGTTAGCACCCATGCATAAAAAGGCGTTGTATGCAATTCAAAGAAGTTATTTTGATCGATCACATCACAACCCGGAATATTGGCCGGACGTATTGGAAGTTAAAGGTAAGTTTAAAAATTTGGTTGGCCAATTGATAAACGGCGATAGCAATTACATCGCTGTTACCGATAGCACTTCTATGGGATTAAATTGGCTGGTGCAAGGGTTAAGCTGGAAACCGGGAGACCGGGTATTGCTAAACAACTTCGAGTTTCCATCCAATGTTTATCCATTTTTGAATTTGGAACAAAAAGGCGTAAAGATTGATTTTGTGAAACACCGCAACGGCCGGATTGAGCTGGAGGATATTGCCGCTAAAATTCGACCGGACACACGGCTGTTATCCATCAGCTACGTGGAATTTTTAAATGGATACCGCAACGATTTAAAAGCCATTGGGCAGCTTTGCAGGGAAAACGATGTTCTTTTTTGCGTCGATGGCATCCAGGGGCTTGGCGGTTTGCAAATGGATGTGGAAGAAATGCAGATCGACTTTCTTGCGAATGGCGGCCAAAAGTGGCTGATGTGGCCGTTGGGAACCGCCTTTATGTATTTTTCGCCTCGCATTTTTGAAGATGTGAAACCCATGGCAGCCGGTTGGCTGGCAGTGGAAGACTCCTGGGATTTCTTCGATTACCAATTAAACTTTTTACCCACTGCCGACCGCTTCGAACCCGGCATGTTTAACGTTGCCGGTGTTGTTGGCGCAACCGCTTCTTTGGAAATCTTTTTGGAAATCGGCCCGAAAAATATCGAACGTAAGGTTTTAGAAACTACTGACTATTTAATTGAGCGATTATTGAATAATGGGTACAGCTTGTTTACTTGCCTGGAGCCTCAAACTCGTTCCGGGATTGTAACATTTCATCATAATCGTTCCGCGGAATTATACGAGTTTTTGAAAGCTAACAATATTCATGTGTCCTTGAGGAGCGGATTTATCCGGGTATCGCCTCATTTTTACAATACAGAAGGCGATATTGATTGCTTAATGGATTTGGTCTTGCAATTTGACAACATGTAATGTGTTGCAAACCTCCCGGAGGTTTAACCGAATTTTAAGTTAAAATATGTATAAAATGTTCAATAGAGCGATGAATATACCATATTTTAAACCTCCGGGAGGTTTAGCGGCGCAAATGTTATGTATTATAAGAACTTCGATAAGCATCTGAGGAGAAGATGCCATGCTGTTTCTGTGCCACGGGGAAATTTGCCAGTTTAATCTTAATATCTTGGCGTCGTTTATCTTTCCCGGTATTTCTTTGCATCCTGTTTGGGTTGCTGCAATAATACTACTGCCTTTTATCTTTTTACTGGTTTATGCCATCCGGTTAGCTCGCCAATATTTTTCAGAAGAAAAAAATAAACAAACGATTCGAACCGTTCTCTCGCATCAAGTTGCACCGGTTGTGCTTGATAAAGTATTATTAAACCATAACGCTAACGGCCTAAAAGGAAGCGAAAAAGATTGCACATTTTTGTGTACCGAACTAAATGGATTTTCCCGGAATGGAAAAGCGATGGCGCCGGATAAATTGGTTGAGCTGGTTAACCAGTTTTTTGCCGAAATGGCCGCGATTAGACAAGAAAACCAGGGAACATTAGATCGCCCGGATGGTAATATTCTCCGGGCTTTTTTTGGCACTCCGCTTGATTCGCAAAACCATGCGGTGCAAGCCTGCAAAACAGCGCTTTCGATGCAAAAAGCATTTGAAGTACTAAACGAAGTATGGAAAGAAAAAAATATCACCGGTTTGCAATTGCGAATTGGAATTTGCAGCGGCCCGGCAGTCGTCGGTTTAATTGGTGCAAATTCGAATGTTGTATACTCTGCAATGGGCGAATCCGTTGGTTTAAGCCGAAAATTGATGAATACAAATAAAATTTATGGTTCAATGATCCTTATCGGGGAATCGACCTACTTGAGAACGCAGGAAAAAGTTCTTACAAGGCAGTTGGATTTATTGCGCATCCGGGAAAGCCGAACGCCGATTGAAATTTACGAATTAATTGCTTTAAAAGATGAAACATTAGATATTAAAACCCGCGAAACACTGGAATATTTTCGGGAAGGCTACCGGCTTTATCGCGATCAAAATTGGGATTGGGCGATGAATCAATTCCGGCAAGTATTACAAATTAATAGCGAAGATGCACCTGCACGTCTTTATTTATTTCGCTGCCAGGAGTTTTTGGAAAATCCACCCGAAAGAGGATGGGATGGGATTTATTCAGTAAAATCCAAATAACAATTCAACCTGCTGCTAAATACACGAAACAAACAATGAGATCGATGAACCATAAATCCGGTACGGAAGATTTATTGCGTTTACTTGTTGAAAGTGTTTCTTCTAAAACCGGTGAAGAATTTTTTAATACTCTTGTTCGGAGTTTAGCCTCGGCATTTGGTGCTCGATATAGTCTAATTAGTGAGCGTAAAGCCGATGACAAAGACGAAGTAAAAACCCTCGCTGTTTGGGATACGAACCACTTTGTGGATAATTTTGAATATCCGCTTGCCGGGACGCCTTGCGAAAATGTAATAAAAGGAGATATTTGTTATTATCCGAACAATATTCGATCACGGTTTCCGGAAGATAAAGATTTAATTGAGTTAAATGCGGAAAGTTATTTGGGAATTCCGATATTGGATTCGTCAAATAATGTTATAGGCCATCTGTCGGCAATTGATATTAACCCGATGGAAATTAATCCCCACAATATAAGTATTCTTAAAATATTTGCTGCTCGTGCTGCTACGGAAATGGAACGGTTGGCAGTCGAAAAGGCGCTCAAAACAAGTGAAAATAAATATCGCATGTTATTCGAACGAGAATCTGATGCCGTAATGGTATTAGACGGGGAAACTTTACAATTTGAGGATGCAAATCAAGCAACTTTAGAACTATTTGGCTATAAAAAAGAAGAGTATCTAAAACTAAAAGTGTGGGATATTTCTAATGAAAAAGAAAAAACTCGCTCAACTATTCAATCCGTTTTAAAAAAACAACCGGTAGAGCTATCATTAAGGGTTCACGGAAGAGAGTGCATCAAAAAAAATGGAACGATTTTTCTGGCAGAAATAAGCGGCGGCACTTATATTTCGAATGGGCGAAAAAAAATAGTCGCTGCTCTTCGCGATATCAGCGAGCAGGTTCGAGCAGCAGAAGCGATTCGATACAGCGAAGATCGGTATCGCCAATTATTTAACAATTCCAATGATATGCTATTTGTTCATGAATTAAACGCAGATAATAGCTCCACAAAATTTAAAGAAGCAAATGATACCGCGTGTAAGCTCTTAAAGTTTTCGAAAGAAGAATTTAAAGAATTTTATCCAGTGGAGCTTTCCATTGAAGGCGCATTTCAACCAAACAATACTATTAAACAAGAAATGGTCAAAAATAAACAAGTGCGTTTCGAAACGATTTTCAGAACGAAAGATAATGGCAAAATGCCAGTTGAGGTAAATGCGCACCTGTTTTCCTTTAAAGGAAAACCGACAGTTGTTTCGATGGCCAGGGACATATCCGAACGCAGAAAAAACGAAGAAATACTTCTAAAATATCAAGATCACCTTGAGGAGCTTGTCGAAGAAAGGACAGCCAAACTTCAAAACACAAACATTAAACTCAATCAACAGATTAATGAACGTAAAAAAGCGGAAAAAGCCTTAAAACAATCGCACGAACAGTTACGCCAGCTTTCTACCCACCTGGAAACCGCCCGGGAGGATGAAAGAGCCTGGATTGCGCGAGAAATTCATGATGAGTTAGGGCAGACTTTAACCGCGCTAAAAATGGATGTTGCCTGGCTTGCGAACCAGCTACCAAAATCCAACAAACCGCTTTTAGAAAAAAGCGATGCGATATTACAAATGTTAAAACAGGTGATCCAAAAAACGCAAAAGATTTCCCAGGAGTTGCACCCGAGTATTTTGGATCACCTGGGCTTTATTGCCGCAACATCCTGGCTGGTGGAGGAAGTTGAAAAACGAACGGCAATTCGCTGTTCATTATCCATGAATGCGGATGATACCTTGCTGGATGAAAAAAGTAAAATTGCACTTTTTCGAGTATCTCAAGAAGCACTAACCAATATAATGCGCCATTCCAGGGCAACTAAAGTGGTTATATGCTTTAAGAAAGCCGGTAATTTTTTGATCTTAACAATAGAGGATAATGGCATCGGCATAACGGCGTCACAAATTACAGATTCCAGATCATTTGGAATTATGGGAATACAGGAACGAATTTTATCGCTGAACGGAGAAGTAAAAATTTACGGAAAAACAAACCAGGGTACTTTTATTAAAGTACGGATTCCTATAAAGCAAGAAAAGTTACAAGAATACGTTAGAAATCTAAATTACGGATAATTTCAATACTCCGGTTTATAACCCGCCTTTCGAATTAAATCTCGAATATCATCGGAAAGTTTGTTGATTCGGATATACCGTTTTAAGAATTGGTTTAAATCCGGCACTGCTTTTTCATAATCTTTTAAAGCATAGTAGGAAAGACCGCGTCCTAAAAATGCATGCATATAATTTACATGTAATTCCAAAACTTTATCAAAATCCGCAATCGCTTTTTTATATTCCGCTCTTTTTTTGTAAGCCGTTCCTCGTTGTTGATACGCCTCATAATAACGAGGATCGTTTTCAATCGCACGATTAAATTCCCCAATCGCTTTTTCAATATCGTCCTTTTCGTAAATCAATTTGCCGCGGTTGGTGTAAACTTCCGCGCTAGTTGGGTCGAGTTTTAGCGCTTCATTAAAATCGGCCATTGCGTTATCATAGTCTTTCAGCTTTAGATAAACTTCTCCCCGTTTGTTGTATCCGATTGCTGAATTGGGACTGTCTCTTATACACATCTGACGCTGCCGACGAGCTTCTTGG
>CAXHHS010000128.1:0-11753 GCA_964015645.1 uncultured bacterium | reverse complement strand
TATTAATTCGACATTTGTCAAAAATTCTGTTTCTGCTGAGATTGTTTTTTCCTCCGGCTGCACACCAAACGCTTCGGAGTGTTTTTTCCGCGTCTCTCGCATGTGCAAATCGGCGAATTTCCAGGTGTGGTGAGCGTCGCTGCTCAATATTAAAGATGAGGCATGATTCTCAATTCCATGCAGTTGAAAAAGCGTTACCAAATGCACGCCGCGATCACGATTTCCTTGAAATCCGTCAAACGCAGCTGTTTTAATATAAAAACGGATGGATTGCAGCAACCCTTTTTCGTAGCCGAAAAGCTCATCGAGAATGTTGAGGGGATTATAAGAAAGCAAATGGCTAATATCATATTTCTTTTTTCCCGGTTTTCGAAAAACGGGTGCGAACATTTTATCATTTCGCACCCACAAATAATCATCATGCTTCCCAAAGGAAAGCCGGGGGTCGTTCAAATCGCGAAACATGTGGCTGCCATCATAGCTGCCAACGGAGGAAAATAGCTGCGGATATTTTATCGCCAGCATTACAGAGGTATATCCGCCGAGGGAAAACCCATCCATTCCCCGGCCAGCGCGATCGGCAATCGTTCGATATGTTGAATCAATATGCGGGATAAAATCTTGGGTAAAATAATCCTCAAATTTTCCGCTGCCGATGCCATTGTGGGCTTTCGCTAATTTGGGATTGAGCATATTCATTCCCAATCCGTACACCTGGCCATCGTCGGAGGTCATGCTAACACCAACGATAATCATCTTCCCGATAGCAGCGGTTTGGATCAATTCATCAGCCAAATGCTGAATTGCATTGCCGCCGCGGCTGTGATCCATATAGGGATCGAACCATTCATCTTCATGGCCGCGAAAAAGATATAAAACCGGGTAGCGATCCTCCGACTGATTGTAGCGAGGCGGGAGGTAGATGTTATACTGTTTTTCAATCCCCAAAACGCTGCTAAAAAAGGTTTTTTTAGAAACGCTGCCATATTTAAGGTTCTGCGACTTCGAACTCATTTTCAATCCATATTAATTTTTCAGCCCGAAAAGGTCGTGAAAATCATTATCGGATTCAACGACATTTTAAAATAAAAAAGGCCCGGAGACCGGGCCTTTTTGCTGCACTTGTAAGGAGAGGATTTGAGGAAAGAGGATATATATTAAAGGAGCTTAGTTAGCAATAACCTCCGCTCCCAACTCCGATTTTGAAGCAAAGACTTGTTCCAGATTGTGCATCTGGAAAAGGTCAAATACATAGTTACTGGTTCCCTCGACCGTAACATATCTACCTCTTTCGATGATGTCCTTACAAAAGACGGAAAACATTCCGGTTGCAATACTGGAAAAAAACGGGACTTTCGAAAAGTCAAAAACGATATGCTTAAAATTCTGAGCGCCAAGCGCTTGTAGTTGCCGGCGGAATTCGCCAACATTTTGGCTGTAAATAGGGCCTGCCACTTTTATATAAGCAGTATCATCCACGGTTTTGCTGACGATATGCATCATGAAACCACCCTCGACTAGGTTTTATGTAATGATTAAAATAAAAGAAGTGTCATCCCTAACGTGTGTTCCCTTTGCCCCCTTACGGGCAACTCTACCTGCAAAGATAAGGGATGTTGCAACGGGTGATGTGACGGCATAGACGTTTTTTTGTGATTAATATTTTTTTATAAAATGGCGGCTGTAAGTATGAAAATTACAATAATTTGCGTGAATATGTAAAATTTTATCCACTGGCTTTAGATTTGATAAATTTACCCGATAATTTATCATGAAAATCGAGAAGTTTTTTTTGTGAAATAATGTTTTTTAGCGGAATTTGATAAAAGTTTAATAACTTCCGGGGATGAAAATGCAAGTGTTCGAAAATCAACGTGTCAGAAATGTAATGTTTCTCGGCGGATTATGTATGCTAATCGGTTTTCTTACGGAAGGCCCGTTACTGGAATTCTTAAGCGAATCCGCTCACCGCGACGGAAAACCGCTATCCAATCTCGCCTGGATGTATGATATAAATTGGTTCGGATTTCTGAATCTCCTAAAAGCAGCCGGGTTTGTGATGGTAATTTGGGCAATATTCTCAGGTATTTCCACGACAAGGGAAGAAGAAATTCGCTGGGCCTGGATTACCCTCGGTGTCGCTATCAATATATTAATTGCTACAAATGTTGTTGCGAGTAATTTTATTCGATTTTATAATGGGTTTGAAGGCGTGTTTATCTTTTTTGCAACGCTTGGATTTTTAGCCCTGGCTGGCGCTGCTTTCTGGCTCGGATGGTTTTATATGAAACCGGGGACCGTATTGAAAGCCTCAAAGTTTAGGAAATCTTCTTCGATATTGCGAAATACACTCTAACTCTAATATGATAATAAATCGGAATAAGTATTATATTTCTAACAACATAAAGATTTCCTAAACTTAACCCAACTCACCCAAGCAACTGATCCCGATCTTCTTTACTAAACCGGCTATTAATGGCATTTCGTACCGGAATCATATTTTTATCTAACGTTCTTGAGCTGGGTAATTTTCCATTCTCCTGGTAATACGGACGAACCTTCGCGATGAATCTTTTGATGGTGGTTTCATCAAACTCTGTTTGCAGCACCTCCATCAAGGACTCATTATTTCTACCGCCGTCTAATCCTACCAGGGATTTCGTAAAGTTGCTTTTTTGTGGTTCTTTTTGTTTGGTGCGTTTTTTCTTGCGAGAAGACATTCCGCTATTTTTGGTATTTTTAATAGCTCCATTTTTAGCAGCACTTGGAAGCGGATGATCTTGTTTTGCAAAAACCCTGGCGAAAACCGCTAACAAAATAATACCAATTTCAATGCCGAGAGTAATTAAAATTGCTACAATCTTTTTGACGGTTAACTCTTTTCCCACCCATAATTCCTGAATGGCTTGCGAAATAGCAGCAGACCCGCTTTCTCGCGCCGGAAGCGGCTCCAATTCAACGCCCACAATAGCAGCGTGATGATTTAACCAGGTTTCCAATTCTTCATTGGGTTCTGCCGATAATATGCTATCACGTTCTGCAATAAGCCGTTGTCGATCGGACTTCAGTTGCTGCACTCGTTTTGGCCAAAAGGTCGAGTTTGGCCGCCCGGCTACCTTTTTTTTGGCCTGGTCTATTTCTTCTTCCACTGCCGAAACTTTTTCAGCCATCTTTTCGGCATACGCTTTTCGAATTAAGGTAATCCGGCTTTCGATTTCCTGTTTATAAGGTAATAGGTCTTCCTGGTGGCTTTCGATAATGCGGGCGTGGAATGAGGAAGTTGCCGCAAAGGCGCAAACGCAGGCAACAACTGCGTATAACACCCCGGAAACAAGCCGTTTCTGCACTTCCCACATTACCAGGGAATACAACGTTGCCAATCGAAGTATTTCGAAAACAAATGTGGCAAGAATTGCAGTGGTTTGGTCGAACATTGTGAGGTAAAAATAAAAACCGCTGTGCATACTAATGAGGGTTAGCCCAATACTTAAGGCGGAAAAAAGGTACTTAAGATACTGTTTCATCGCTCCTACCGATAATTAAAACTAACATTTTTGATATCATTACCCGGCAAATTCGCCGTGCCCCGGCGGGTGCCCTCCTCGCAGCTCATTATAAATAAGGAAAAAGGCTTTCCGGTTTGTGATTCACTCTACAAATGCAACGCTGTATTTCTTTTTCTTATTTTCAGTATTTTTTATAAAAACAAGAAAAAGAAACGGAGGTTAAGGTGTTAAAAAAATGGAGTTTGTTTGGGTTTTGGATTGTGTTTTCGACCCTGGTATTTTCTCAGTCGCGGGATATGGTAATTCAGAAAATGGAGTTTGCAACAGCAATCGAAAATCGCCAGCCGGTTAGTTCCGGTTCGGTTTTTTCTACTGCCGATGAAACTGTGTTTTGTTTCACCCAGGTCTATTCTTCGGAGATTCCCACCATTGTCTCGCATGTTTGGTATCATAACGATGAAGAGACATCCAAAATCGATCTCGAAATAAACGGTAAAACCTGGCGCACCTGGAGCAAAAAAAGCCTATCGGAAAATTGGGCTGGCAAATGGCGTGTTGATGTGGTTTCCTGGGAAGGCGAAGTGCTTCAAAGTAAAGAATTTACGGTGGTTGAAACCCGAAAGCTTCGCAATACACAGCCGGTAAACAAACAACCGGTAGCGAATGCCCGGAAAAGAAATCTTCAGAGCACGCCTGTTAAAAACACAACCGTAGCGCAAAAGAATACGCCGCCGGTTAGCTTTAAATTAGCGTTAATAACCGATGTTGATTTATTGCTGAATTTAATTGAAGCAAACGATAAGAAAAATGGCCGCAAGTTCAATCGAACAACCGCTATGCAAGGGCTGCAAACCATTTTTTTAAATCAATCCTACGGGCAGCTTTGGCTCATTCAAGTTGGCGGCCAGTCGATTGGTTATGCCATGATGGCGCTGAGTTACAGCATGAAGTCCCTGGGCATCAATGCCTTTTTGGATGAATTGTACATCCGGGATGACTATCTTTCGAATGGTGTCGAAGAAAAACTTATCCAGTTTCTGGAGCAAACCGCCAGCACAATGGGCATCAATTCCCTGCAAATAAAAGTCGATGGAAAAGATGTTGCAACCCAGGCGCTCAACCGGCATTTGGGATATAGTATTCACGATTGGTATTTGATGTCGAAGGAGTTGAAATAGGTTCGTATGGATCGAATGTGTGGCAAGCAATATCTCGTTTCCACCTTCTTTTGAGAAACGCATGATTGTAAGAAACGCTATTCTGGGGAAATTTACGCGTATAGATTCGCAATCAAAAAAGCAAAAATGCCGGCTCCGAACAGGGTAATCATTTTTCCATAAGAAAAACTTGTGTTAACCAACCGTTGGCGATAACTTCTGGGCATGATAAAAATCGGCAGCTACAACGAACTGGAAGTCATCAAAAAAACCAACATCGGCATTTACCTCGGCACTCAAGCAGAAAGCGTTTTTCTCCCTCAACGAAAAGTCCCCGCGAATACCCAAATCGGTGATAAACTCACCGTTTTTGTTTATACTGATTCCCAGGACCGCCCGATTGCGACTACAGAGCGGCCCAAAGCCGCCGCCGGTGAATTTGCCTGCCTGCGGGTAATGGATGTTACCCCCTTCGGTGTATTTATGGATTGGGGGCTGGATAAAGATTTGCTAGTTCCTTTCAAACACCAGCACCAGCGCATGGAAAAAGGCCGCAAGTATGTTGTGCGGCTATGCCTGGATGAAAAAACCAATCGCGTGATTGGCGTTAGCAAATTGAATCAATTTCTTTCTGATAAGCCGGTAGATATAAAGGAGGGCCAAAAAGTATCGCTGCTGGTTTATGGGTTTATGGAAGTCGGCATGATGGTCATTGTCGATCACAAATACGCCGGGCTGCTTTATCGCAACGAAGTGTTCGAGAAATTGTTTATCGGCGACGAGCGTGAAGGCTACGTCAAAAAAATTCGCGAAGATGGCAAAATCGATGTCAGCCTCCAAAAGCAGGGCCACCTGGCGATTGATGATTCGAAAACCGCTGTGCTGGCGGCATTGGAAAAATCCAGCGGCTTTTTGCCCTACCACGACAAAAGCGACCCGGAAGACATCAAACACATTTTTAAAATGAGCAAAAAGGCCTTTAAAAAAGCCATTGGCGGACTTTATAAGGATAAGAAGATTAAAATCTCGGAAGAAGGGATACACGGTTTGTAACAATTATTTGCAATTATGAATGGCTGGATGGTTGTATGGTCATCCCTGGTAATTCTGCTAGTTTGACAAATTATACACATGGCTTTTGAGAATGTATTTCAACATAGAACGAGTGGCAAATATATTGTCCGAGCCGGGCAAACCCATTAAATCAACATTGAACCTGTCGCGAAAGTTTAATTCCGCAGAAGCCAGGCTATTCAAGATAACCAGTTTTCTGACCCGGTTTGGATTATTTATCGCCCAGAGCATCCCCACCGGGCCGCCAGGGTCGTGGGCCACCAATTCAACTTCTCTTACGCTCAACCACTCAATCAATTCATTCAATATATGAGCCTGGTACTCGATAGTATATTCACCATGAAGGGGTTTATCTGAGCGGCCATAACCTAACATGTCGGGAGCAATAACTTTCCGTAAAAACTTTTTATCACGCAAAGAAGCAGAAACGCAAAGGAAACTGATCAAAGCTACTGGAATTATTTTAAAACCGGTTGCGCTTATCTTCAATTGTCCGAATGCCATGGATAAAATTGTAGGCGATATCGAAGATCAATATTGCCGCACCGCGGCTATTAACGCAGCACTCGCGCCGTTTATCTCCCGCTTAAGTTCATTAAATCGGAGCGTTGTGTCCGTTCAGCTAATTTCGAAGGGGATTTTTTCGTAGCACCGCTCTTTGTCTTTATCGCCGGGATTAAGGATAAGCACATCAAAATCGGTGGACGGAAAATCGCCTTCATCTGCAACAGGCGCTTAGCGCCTATTTGACCAGGCTTTCTTGATTTGAAGAAGTGCCTTTTCGGAAATTTAAGAGACAAGCCAAAGCAATCCCCAAAACCATCCCAATCACACCCGCAATTCCACCGATAAGCGCCATTCCCACAATGGTTGCTCCTTCTTTGAATCCAAGAAAAACACCGAATGATAAGCCCAGGGCTAAACCTATACCTGCAAACAGAAGAAGCCGTTTTTCGGTCTCAGTGCCGTCTTCGCTCACAAAATCGCTTATTTTCGCACCTGGTTCTGCTTTGTAAACGTCAAAATCAGTGTTATCAATTTGGAGGACCGGCGTCATTGATTGGAAACTAATCACTGCCAATAATTGAAAATACAAGCACATGGCCAGAGGCATGAGCTTATCTGAATCAAGATTATCAAATATCACAGCTATTGCTAAAAACAGTGTTGCAGCAATACTTATCAAAACCAGCGACTTCACGGTGAGCTTAATTTGCTGCATTCGATCTTTATGTGCCTGGTGCGGATTTAATTTTTTTCCATACATATTCCAGGCAATAATTCCGGCGAAAAAAAGGTTGCAAACCGTCAGCGTAATTATATTTATAAATGCCTTACTCTCCGGATGAAACTCAAATTGATAGATATAGAGAACGAAGAATACAAAAGCAAAATACAGTAAGACCGCCAGACCAAAAAGTGTGGACGAAACAAAATCGAACAAGCGGCGCGGCTGCAGTTGGGCCTTTCGAGTAGTGGGTGAATTCGCTTTTCTCATCAGTTTAAAATATTTGAATCCCGAGAATTCCGCCACCATCATGGGAGAAAATTGAACCATAAAATAAAATGTGAGAAAAATTCCATCCTCGCTTTCAGTCGGTGAATATCCTGATAAGAAGCCAAGTACTACTAATACTAAACCAGCGAAGAGTATCAATAAATTCATATTCCTGAAGGTGCGTTGTCCTTTTTCGATCTTATCTAGCGACACCGGGTAGAGCTTAGGATACTCCGATGGGGGATACTTTTCGACTACATATCTCACCCGCTCGAGTATTTTTCCGGGAAAATAAAAAGAAATCAGGATAATTTGGCTTAAAAATACCAAGTAAAATAAAATGTTATCTGGCATGTCTATCTCCTCAAATGTTACGTTTATTCATTGCATTTCGGAAAGCAATCCGGATTTCGGAATCGGTTGCCCCCGAGTCTCTTAATTCTTTAATGGTTTCACTTAACCTTTCCATCACCATCGCATTTAAATCGACAGTGCTGTTGGCCTTGGCATCCGGGTGAATAAAAGTGCCCCGGTATCCCCTGGTTTGGATGACGGAATCGCGTTCCAATAAACGGTACGCCTTTGCCACTGTATTGTGATTCAACTCCAAGTCGTTGGCAAGCTGCCGGATGGATGGCAGGGCAGTGCCGGGGATTAAATCGCCCCTAAGAACGGCCTGTTTAATTTGCTCTATAATTTGAGCAAACACCGGAACCGAATCCGAAGTGTTGATGACTATTTCCATAGTGTTGTTTGCTCCTAAACATTTTTGCGTATTAAATTTTGGAGAATTGGAGAATTGGAGAATTGGAGGTTTGGAGAAATGAAAAGTTTCTGGTCTAAGATCTAATGCTCCACTTCTCCATTTCTCCATCACTCCACTGAGACAATTGAATCTTCTTTATAAACTTCAAAATTGATATCTTCCACGCGAAAGTAGCGCAGCAATATACCAGTGCTGAGCAGTGCGATTAACTGCAAATACAAGCTCGTGACAAACGGTTGTAGATGGCGCAGCTCAAATGCTGCAAGCCCGATAACAATAGCGATTTTCAAAGTGGCGGCAATACTGACTAAAACCAATGATTTGGCTATCAGCTCTATTTGTCTTCTTCGATCTTGAAAGGCCTGGTGCGGGTCCATTTTTTGGCCATATATATGCCAGCCAATGATGCCGGTGAAAAAGAGATTGATCCCCGTTATGCCTACAATGTTCCAGTATCCGCCGAACCAGGGAAATCCGAATTGATCGATATAGATAATAAAGCCCACAAATGCGAAGTATACTAATATCGTTAAGCCCAACATTGCCGGTGAAATAAAATCGAACAAACGGCGGGGATGCAGTTCGGCCTTTCGGCGTCCGCCTGCGTTGGCTTTGCGCATCAGTTTATAGTATTGAAACGATTTTATTTCAATAAGCAGAATGGGGAAAATCTGAGCCATAAAATACCAGGTAGCAATGGCATGATCCCATTTTCCGCTGCGTGGATACCCTAACAATACTGCCAGCAATATTAATCCGGCGAAGAGAATGATTGAATTCATCAGCCTGTAATTGCGTCGCGCTCTTTCATAATGTTCCAGCGGCTTTGGGTACAGTTTTGGGTAATTTGACCGCGGATAAGTCTCAAGCACGTATTTTATCCGTTCCAGGATTTTTCTTGGAAAATAAAATGACAATAGTAAAATCTGGCCTAAAAATGCCAGGTGGAATAAAAGGTGTTCTTGCATGTTAATCTCCTAATTCTGTTCTCCAATAATAAAGTAAGATTTTTCTTTCGTTTCGTGGTCGTATAAAACGATTAAAAATTGGCCGTTGTTGAGCGTAAAGCCGAACCGCATCGCTTTTTTATCCTGGTGAAAGGTCCGGTCAACAATCTCATAATTAAAAACTAATTTGCCTGCTTCGAACCAACCGATTTTTTGAAGATCAATAATATTACCGCCGTATCCCTCGGTTTGAATAACGGCATCTTGCGCTAACAAGCGGTAGGCTTTCGCCACCGTGCTGTGGTTTAGTTCCAGATCATTGGCAAGCTGCCGGATGGACGGCAAGGCAGAACCGGGATTTAGCTCGCCGTTGAGAATAGCCTTCTTGATTTGCTCGATCAGTTGGGCATAAACCGGCAAAGTGAGGGTAGTGTTGATGACTATTTCCATAGCTTTGTTCTCCATAGTTATACTACTCGTGCTAATAATACATTTATGGCGAACGATACGCAAGGAAAAAATTAAATGTTTCGAAAAAATTATTTTGCTTGATTATTTGCTGCCTGAATTGAATGGATATACGTTTGAATGTCAATGCGATCCAGCAGCGACTCGCTTATTCTGGAAATGTAACGTTGATTTTGTGGCTGGGAACAGGAGCATTCTTTATTGAGATCGGTGCTGTAACCGCAGGAACAACCATCCAACCATCCAGCCATTTCGAATGCTGCAAGTATTTCAGAACAGCCTTAAAAAAAATCCTCTTATCCCTGTCCGCCAGCGTACACTCCCTGTTTTGCCGCCGAACACTTATCCAATCAAAAATTTATCCTAACTCTATAAAAAACAATCATGGTATAGTTGTTGAAATATCCTGGATGGAGAACATCGCGCATAGTAAAACCAAAGCACCTGCGCCATGCACCAGGCTTATCCTGAGCCTGTCGAAGGGCACTGTGCTAAAAGGAGCTTATATGTTCAAAAACTACCTCAAAATCGTTTTACGGAATTTTCATCAGCAGAAATTCCATTCCTTTATCAACATTTTCGGACTCACCACCGGTCTGGTTTGCTGCTTGCTTATTTTTGAGTATGTCGCCTTCGAATATAGTTTTGATGATTTTAACGAAAATGGCGATAGCATTTATCGCGTTACCCTGGCCACCACGAGAAGCGGTGAAGCGCCCGAAATGGGGATTAATATGGGATATGCATTAGGGCCGGCATTGGCAGAAACGGTGCCGGAGCTAATCCGCTATGTCCGCATCCACCCGGAATACGGTAGAGCTGTGATGTTTAACCCGGAACGACCGGATCAGTCTTTTGAAGAAGAAAAGCTGTTTTATGCTGATGCTGCATTCCTGGAAATGTTTAACTATCCGCTGGCAGCGGGCGACCCCCAAAATGCACTTTCCGAGCCGGGAACGATTTTATTATCGGAATCTGCCGCGCAAAAGTATTTTGGCGATAGCGACCCTATCGGGAAATCGCTGAATGTTATCGGCTGGATTCGCGGTTTATTCCGAGTGAACGGTGTTCTGAAAGACGTTCCCGCAAACTCCCATTTACAATTCGATTTTCTAATACCGATGGCCGATCTGCTTGCAAAAAGCGGGTATAAAGATCCTGAAAAAGGCTGGAGTTGGTGGAACTTCCAGGTGTACGTACAACTGCGGAGCGATGCCGATTTAGCAGCAGTCGAAGAGAAATTTACCGATGTATTGATGGCTCACAAAGAAGCGGATTTTAAAGAGCTGAATATGGCAGTGCAGCTAAGCGCGCAGCCATTATCTGATATCCATTTGAATGATGCCCTGTCGTCATCGCGAGTTTTACACGGAAGTTATCAAACGGTTTATTTCTTTATCATCGTTGGGATTATTACCCTTCTGATTGCGCTTATCAACTATGTCAATCTAACCACCGCCCGGGCAATTGATCGCTCCCGGGAAGTTGGGGTTCGGAAAGTGATTGGGGCAAATCGCGGGCAGCTCATCCGACAATTTCTTTTTGAAACGACGTTAACCAACCTGTTAGCAGTCTGGCTGGCAGTCGCGCTGGCTTCAGTGCTCCGGCCGCTCGTAAATGATTTAGCCGGAACGAATTTCGTTGATTCGCTCTGGTCAAATCCCTGGTTATGGGGAGCGCTGCTGGTCGTTTTCGCTACCGGCACTTTGATGGGGGGATTGTACCCCGCGTTTGTGCTCTCGGCGTTTAAACCGGCAACGGTGTTGAAAAGCAAGCGCGGTCCCGCTGCTACACGCTTATGGTTGCGGCAGGGGCTGGTGGTGGTGCAATTCGCGATTTCAATTGCCCTGCTATCCGGTATGGCGATTGTTTACAGCCAGGTAGATTTTATGCGCAATATGAAACTGGGTATCAACCTGGAGCAAATTATGATGGTTCCCGCTCCCCGGATACTTGATGAAGGAACCCGGCGCAGCGAGGCGGTAAAAACGCTGGTGCAAGAATTTCGGCAAATCCCCGCTATATCGGATATTGCGACCTCGACCTCGCTTCCCGGCCATGGGTTTAACTGGTATACTGATGAATTACGCAAGGAAACTGCCGACCCGGCCACCGCAGTAAACGGCGTTTTTGTGCGCATCGATTCCAACTTCGCCCGCCTTTACGATCTCAAGATGGTCGCCGGCCAGGGATTTAGCCGGATTTCGACAGTCAAAGAAGGTGACCCGATGCCGGTTATCGCCAACGAAACGGCTGTAAAAGCCGTCGGTTTTGATACCCCGGAAGCAGCAATCGGAGAATTGGTGAGCATTGGCACACCTTGCAGGGTGATTGGTG
>CAXHHS010000127.1:0-11857 GCA_964015645.1 uncultured bacterium | reverse complement strand
GAAATTCGCTTTTCCGGTTATTTTTTTCCTGGCTTTATCCATCATGGTGAGCGCCCAGGATTTTAAAGCGATCTATAATGTGGATGATAGCAAAATCGCTTTACAGGGCTACAGCCCGGTTTCTTACATCGAGCTTGGGTTAGCGCAAAGAGGGTCGAAGGAATTCAAATCGGTGCACGACGGCATTGCCTACTATTTTACCAATAAAAAACAGAAAGAGAAGTTTGACCGCAATCCGGAAAAATATTTGCCCCAATTTGGCGGCTATTGCGCCTTTGGCGTTTATGCCGGTGCAAAATTCCGCGTCGATCCCAATAAATTTTTAGTAAGCAATGGCAAATTATATCTCTATTTGTATGATGTGGAAGTGGATGCCAAGCAACTCTGGCTACAAGGCGATGAAAAGGAACTTCTGGCCACGGCAAAAAAGAATTGGGATAAGTTGAGCAAACAATCTTCCTGATCGACTTTTCAAAATTCACCTAAAAAAATCCCCTGCCTAAAAACAGGGGATTTTTTTTAGCCGCCTTTTCGTAGATTTTCAACGCTTTGCTCTTTGTTTGTACCAACAGCCTAAACTGCTACAGCCTACCAACCTGATTCGTTACAAAACTAGTAATCATCACTCCTCAATTGAACGAGCAATGCGGAAACCAATATTGTAGCTGGTATAGCTGGGGTGGAGCCGGTAGCGGTAGCTTGCGCGATTGGCATACGCTACGGCATCCATTGCCCCGCCGCGAAGCACTTTTAAAGCCTGTTGAGTTGCCGGGTTGTCGTATTTGGCAAACCAATCATCGGTCCATTCCCAAACATTGCCCAGCATATCGTAAAGGCCAAACGAATTTGGCGTTTTTCGACCTGCCTCGCGCGTGTAGCGATTCGAAACATCGACAAAATACCAGGCGATTTGATCGAGTAAAGAATCCGGGCCTTCCGTTACAGTAAGGTCGCCGGCATATGTATCCGTTGCGGTACCTGCTTTGGCTGCGTATTCCCACTCAGCTTCTTTCGGCAAACGATAGCCATTGCGATTCGGGATAGGCGTGTAGCCTTCAACCGGATCAATTCTATAAGCAGGCTCCAGGCTATCGAGGCGGGACAGGATATTGCAGAATCGCACCGCATCATACCAGGAGACAGTCTCTACCGGTTTATTCTGTCCTTTACTATAACTCGGGTTATAGCCCATAATGGCCTCGTACTGCACCTGGGTTATTTCATAAGCACTAATGGCAAACGGTGCGATAGTCACTTCATGTACTGGTAGTTCTGCCGGTTCGCCTTCGGCAGCACCGGTATCGCCCATGATAAATGTCCCGCCGGGCAAAATAACCAGCGGGATATGGATTGCGGAAGATGACGTATGTACTGTTTGTTGCGCCTGGCCTGCAGATAGGAAAGCCAGGAGGAAAAAGATGCGAAGCGTAAAAATACGAGCATGGCGTTTAAACAAATCCCAATGGATATCCGGGCTGGGGAAAGGCCAGCCCTCGCATTGAGGCACGTGGAAACCGCAGCGATCTGCTGTTATCCAAAGATCCGCCGTACCCCATAGTTGGGCAAACGCTTTATGAATACGAGTGGAACGGCGATTTTTTTCCAATTCCGGATGTTGAATTAGCTCTACCATAATTCCGGGTTCGGTGGTTTTATACCACGATTCCGGTTCAGCCGGATCGGCAGCGACGTATTCCCAAATAGTTTTCTCTGCTTCTATCCTCGCCGTTTCCGTTACGGCTTCTTTCAAAATAACATACCCGTTTTCCGCCCAGAAAGACAGGTCATCGTCTGATAATACGGGTTTGCTATTTTCAATCGTATCTAACCATTGGCGTGTGTGTTGGGAGTGAGGCGTTACAGCAATATCCGCGTTGAGCCGATCTATACAGATTCTTTCGGGCTTGCCAGCTGTTGCAACAATCCATTCTTCAAACTCAGAAAACGTTGGGTTATTTAGATATAAATACTCTAATGCCTTTTGCAGGCCAAGCCCAAGCGCATCAATCACCAGCCGGTCGAGGTGCCACTCATCTTTACGGTCGATAGATGCCCCGGTTTGTTGAATAATAGCAGAAGACCACAGCCGTTTGAGATGATATACTCCCAGCGCGCCGGTTTCTGTAGTAGAGGCAATGGCGGGCGGGCGGACCATATAAAAATCTCCGAAAATGTAGATACAAGAGTTGCTTATTGTTATGTTATGAACGGGAATAAACTTTCTTTTTAAAAGATACCGGATGCTCGATACTGGATAAAGCATTTATCGAGTTTCCAGCACCCAGCATCGAGTATCGCCAAATGTTAGGTTTATACTCGCTCATAGTATATATTTGCTGAAATGTACCTCATCAAGACCCACTTTCTTCCTCAATTGTAGAAAGCAACCCAAATGCAATCAGCCTATCGCGATGGAACTCCGCTGCTTCGTAAGGTTCGGTTGCACAAAGTGCAACTTCTTTGGTGTGGGCTTCATACATCACTGCCCAGGCTTGCTCTTGCGTAAAACCGAAAACCTGCATCAGGCAGTTTGTAACGAAATCCATGGAATTTACATCGTCATTATGCAGCAGTACATGGTAGCGGGGAATATCGACATCAACCGTTAATTCCTCCGGCGCTATTTGATAATCGGAAGACCGTATTTTCATTTCTTTGTACTCCTAACAGTGCTGTTGAACTATCTGCAGATTCGAACACATGATTCGAAATTTAATTTGATGAGCGCAAATTAAACTGCTCCAGGCGTCGCCGCGCCTCCGCTGCCAGGTCGGTTAAGCCTTCTGTATCGGCGATCTCAAGCGCTGCACTTACAACCTTTCCAGCAGGATAAAGATCAGGGTTATGGTCAATCGCTTTCGCACATTTAAGTAGGCACTTGATTTCGAGTTGTACATTTTTTTCAAGCGAGAATTCAATAGCTTCGATAAAAGCGTACACAGCATCGATCTCAGGTGCGCCTAGCTCTTTAAACAAATCCTTCGTTTCCTCTAAAGTATTGAGCGCCTGGGCTATCTCATTTTGCTTGCGTTTACACCAGGCCAGATTGAACAAAGAAAAACCTTGCAATCGGGGTTGTTCATTCGATACACTTTGCGAATACGCCTGATCAAGATAATGCTGCGCTTTATTGATATCGTTTTGGGCTAAATAGGCGAGACCAAGCGTGTTGAGCGTCCATCCCTGTGAACTATCTCTCGTTTCAGATAGCATGTTCAGTGATTGAGTAGCGTGCTTGATCACTAAATCGTAATTTTGCGCAACCAGGTGAGCAAGCGCAATAACGCTATGGTCTATCCCCTGAAACAATGTCCTCTTAAGAGTAAGATCGCGATCCAGGGCCTCGCTTGCATGTTTCAAGCCTTCTTTTGTTGCACCTTGATAAATACAGACACGAGCAAGTTGGTGCAAAATTTGAGAACGATCATATTCGCCGGGGTTATTACGATTAATAGCTAATGACTTCCGGAATACACTTTTGGCAGATTCTAAGTCCCCGCTGTAGCGGTAAGCCACCCCGAAATCAAGATAAACATCACCAGCCAGCGAATCTGACCCAGAGCCTTTTGCCCATTCTAAAGCCTTTTCAAAGAGTTTGATAGCTTTGGGGAGAGGGCCGCGAACTGTGTAAACGTTCGCCAGGCCACGGGCCAGAATGGCGAGTAATTGAGGATCTGTGATTTTACCTTCTAAGCGTTGATGCATTGCTAATGCATCCGACGAGTAACCTCGCCATGCAAGTGATATGCTGCATTCGCCAAGCACCTGGCCGGCCTTATCGTAAGCAGCAGCTTTCATTAAATGATCGAATTGAAAAATATATGCATCAACATCGTGAACGGTATGCCAGTCATTAATTGGAACCTTAAATTCTTCATAGAATTCTGCAGCTCGGAGTTCCAGCGCTCGCCGGCAATAATCTCCTTCCTCTGGCAATTGGCTGTAAGCAAAATCCATATCGATTTGATGTAAGGATACTTCATCGCTGCCGCGCTCGGTATTTATAAGATTCATTCGGGCGAGACGCCGCCGAATAAGCGGGGTATTTAATCCCGAAAAGAAAGGTTCTAAAACAAAATCCACGGCGACATTAGGAATCGTTCTACGAAAGACACTCAGGGCTTCCATGTAACGACGTGCCTCATCATCAAGACGTTTATAACCTTCTTCTATTACTTCATTGACGACCTCTTCACGCTGGAAAAATTGCTTTTCCAGGTCATCTACCGATTCTTCCGGATTATCAATAAGAATACCTGCGGCCACCTCAAGGGCGCGCGGAACTCCATGCACTAAACGGGCCACTCGCGCTAATTCTTTCTCCGGTAAATTACGGATATTGTAAAGCCCATCAGGGTCTTGATCGCGGAGAAGTTGAACGGCATCTTCAACAGGTAGGCCTTGTTCAACTAACACTGTCCTACCATAGGGCAAAAAATCTCTCCTTAGCGCGATAGGTTCACGCGACGTAACAATAGCACACATGTTATGTCGTTCACCAAGAAGTCTCTCAATAAACAACTGTAAATCTGCATCGCGGAATTCACCTCGTGCATCGAGTAATTCCTCAGCGTTATCTAACAAAAGAATATTTAAACCGCTTCCAAACCCCTGCAAAAGCAGGTTAATTTTCTCGGTAGTAGATCGATTGCCGCTATTCCAGATTCTTCGAAAAGTAATTTCTCGTTCAGAATCCATCAGTTTCGTGAGACTTAAAAAAATACGTTCAAGGCTAATCGGATTATTTTGCTGGCTGATATATAGAATTCCTTCGACCGGGTATTTATCATCTACATATGGCCACTGACCTTGCTCCAATTGCTGCAAAATTTTGAGTGCAATTTGTGTTTTTCCAATCCCACCCCTTCCAATAATGGTAACCAATCGCGTTTTTGCATCGGCCAGTAACTGTATCAGCTTTTTACGCTCTTCAAGTCGATCTTTAAAAAAATCCGTAACTTCGCGTGGTGGTTTTCCTACAACTTTTGTTAGAGTTTGAGTTTTTTGTTCCACTACCGGTGCAAGATGAAGCCGTTGGGACTTCCATTGGCTTATTCGAGTTTGTTGCGCTTCAACTCTTCCATCATAAGCCTCTATTGCTTCGTTTAAATCATCAATTTTGTGCTGAAAGTGCGGGTTTTTCTTCTGAAGCTCAGCATAAGCGTTACGTCGTGTTTTCAAATAATCAAGATGTGCTCCAATGCCCGTGCTCAATCTTTTAACAAGGGTGGAGAGCGATTCTTCAAAAGGTTTATCAATAAAGGAAATATAATTGAATAATTCCAACACGCGCGGTATTTCGATGTTTTCGAAAAGAAGCGGAATGATGAGTCGATTGCGATTTAAAGCTCTATTCCATTCACTCTTCACTTGATGCGATAGTAGTGCATCAGCAGTTAACACGACGAGTACGCCGTCGGCGCTATTGAGTGCTTTGTCGATTTCAAAATCCCAATTAGCACCGCTTGATATACCATTGATGTCTAGCCATATATTAATGCGGGCGGTGGTAAGAGATTCATAGAGGCGAAGCGCGAAGTTGCCTCCTCCAAGGCGCGCATAAGATATAAAGTAGTGGCCGTTTGACATATAGGCGGGATCCAATCCTTACCGAATTATTTGATTTTGACAAGTAAAAATTTTATAGTTTTTCAAACTATTAATTGTATAACATACAATCTGTAATATTATTGAGAAACTGTATAATCTTCATACTATCAAGCCAGTTTTCCGAATATAACAAAGTATCTTCAAAAGGTCTAAAAATATAATTTTTGCATAGAATTAATTTATCATTTGACCATCGGTAAAAAATTTGTATTTTGAAAATAACATGAGATTTCTACAGCAAAACTTAACTCATTAAATCAGGGCGAATGCGGAAATTTTTTGCGATAACCAAAAGCGACAATACCTACATCGTGGATGCGGAAACACGAGAAGCGCTTGAACAAAAAATTGACGAGATACGCGAAAAATATACAAGCTATTACAAAAAACACATCGAGCCGGGATATTATATCGTTCAAGCTCGTAATATAAAAGAAGCGAAGGAGAAAAAGCAGCATGTAACATTCGATTTACCGCTGTTTAAAAATAAACCAAAGGAGTAATCGGTTAAATGAAAAACAAAGGGGGGAAAAATGGTTTTTCAAATAATCCGAATGCTAAGTTCATTTTTCAATAATAATTTAATGATTAGCATTCTTCCATTTCCGCTTGGAGAAGATGACGAAGATTCCGGGGGACAACCAATATCGAGATCCGGTATTGGATGCGGGCTTCTGTTAGTGTTTGTTATCTTTCTGATTATTTTGTGGTTTTTGTTGATTGATCATGCCTGGGTTCATGATGAGATAAATACTGCTGCTTCCAATGCGAAAGATGCTTCTTGAATCCTCTGGTACATCGATTGTTCCAACGCCTTTAGGGGGTGAGATAATATTAAACCTCTTGTTTTTACTCCGTGAGGTAAGCAATTCTAATTCATAGGGTAAAATCGGGGAAATATTTTATCTCATCCCCTTAATTTTTACATTCACTTTCTTATCCGAATTGCTTATCTTTATATTCTGTTTCTTAGAATGTTAAAGATTCGGAAAGTAATGTGTTACCCATTCGATTAGGTTGGCACATTCAAAAGAGCGCAAAGCCGCAAACTTTTTTACAGCATTTGCGTGATATTGTGATTATAGCAAAGGAATAGAAAGTTAAGGAACGGATATCCGTATTCGGATTAAGGCGAAGGAGCAATTATGCAAACCAAGATTTTCCAACCTATTCTATTAGTATGTTTCCTGGCATTATTTTTAAGCCTGGCGATCAACCCGGTGTTAGCGGAAGATTGGCCAAGCTGGCGCGGCAAATATCAAAACGGTGTTTCGGATGAAACCGGTTTAATTTCCACCTGGTCGCAAGATGGCGAAAATCTTATTTGGCGGCAGGATTTTATCGGGCGCTCAACACCGGTTATCCTGAATGGGCGAGTGTATGTACTCGGCCGGATGGGTGAAGGCGTTGCTATGCAGGAACGTGTTGCCTGTTTTGATGCGAAAAATGGAAAACTGCTGTGGGAGCATCGCTACACTGTACGAAATACCTATGCCCCATTTAGCCGAACCGGCTGGGCTTGCATGGTAGGTGATCCGGAAACCGGGAATGTGTATTCCATCGGCACCGCCGGTATTTTTAACTGCTTTGATAAAGATGGGAAATTACTCTGGCGGCGCTCTATGATCGAAGAGTTTTCCGTTAGAACCGGTTACGGTGGCCGAACGACCAACCCGGTAATCGACGAAGACCGCGTGATCATCGGATTCGTTAGCGCCGGATGGGGCGATCAAAAGCCGATGAAAGGCCGCCATTTTGCCTTCAACAAGCACAATGGGGAAGTGGTTTGGATGGCTACACCCGGTGGAATTTTCAAAATACCCAACCTCTATTCTAACCCGGTTATTTCCGTGATCGAGGGGCAGCGCCTTTTTATCGCCGGTACTGCTGATGGCAAAGTGTATGCGCTAAAATCCCGCACTGGTGAAAAAGTGTGGGAATTTCACCTTAGCCAGCGGGGATTAAACTCATCCGTGGTCGTCGATGGATATAAGGTCTACGCTGCCCACGGCGAAGAGAATATCGACGAACCGAAAATGGGACGCATTGTCTGCATCGACGGCCGGGGAACCGGCGGCATCACCAAAACGCATGAAATGTGGCGGTTTGACGCTGAAATCGGTTATACCTCGCCTCTATTTCATGATGGAAAAGTATATTACATCGATAATGCCGCTAACATGTTTTGCCTGGATGCTAACACCGGAAAAGAATATTGGAGATAGAGCCTGGGAACGGTTGGCAAAGGCTCCCCGGTTTGGGCCGATGGCAAAATTTACGTCACCGAAACCAATGGCCGCTTTCATATTTTGCAACCCAAAGAAAATGAGTGCATTTCCCTCAGCGAACAGCAAATTTTTATGCCGGAAGGCCGAACAGCGGAAATTTACAGCTCCCCGGCAATCGCTTACGGCAGAATTTATTTTACCACCGAAGAAGGCATCTATTGCCTGGGCGATAAAAATGCCGCTTTTGAGATTACTCCGCCGTCGAATTTAGTGCTGGCAGATGAACCCCCGGTGGACAAGAATGCCCCGCCAGCGCATATCCAGGTGTACCCCGCCGAAGTCATTCTCGGCCCCAATGATAAAGTGCAATTCAAAGCACGCGCGTTTAACGCCAAAGGCCAATTTTTACGCGAAACCAAAGCGGAATGGTCTTTTAAAGATTTGTATGTAAAAGACGAGGCATCCGAGTTAGATCAAAACGGAATGCTTTCTACCACGGCGAATACCGGTTTTCAAGCCGGCATTATTTCTGCAAAAGTTGGTGATTTGGAAGGCATTGCCCGTATGCGCGTTTTTGCTGCCCTGCCCTGGGAAGAAGATTTCGAAACCTTTGAAGACGACCAAAACCCGCCGCACTGGTTGGGGGCCAGCGTTGCCAGAAGCCCGGCGGGCAGGTTTATCGTAAAAACGCTGGAAGATGGCAATAAAGTCCTCACCAAGCCTCGAACATCGCGTGGAATTCAGCGGCACTTTACATTTATTGGCACCTCCGACATGCGGAATTACACCGTTCAAGTGGATGTAAGAGATGAGTATCATAAACGCCGGCGGGGCGATGCCGGTATTATTTCTCACGGTTATACCCTGGATTTAATGGGCAAAGTTCAGCGCCTGGAAATTCGCGCCTGGACTTCTGAAAACCGCATTCGCGAAAAAGTGGATTTTGCCTGGGATGCAGAAATCTGGCATACCGTTAAAATGCGGGTGGACATCGTCGATGGCAAAGCACTCATCAAAGGCAAAGTGTGGAAAACCGGCGATCCCGAACCGGAAACCTGGACGATCACCGCCGAAGATCCCCACCCGGCTACTAGCGGCTCTCCGGCGTTATACGGGGTATCGAATACGGAAGTCTATTTCGACAATGTCAAAGTGTGGGCAAATGAATAATGAAACCACAAATTTAACTGATTACCACAGGTAATTTTTGATGTTCGATAAATCCTTCTGTGATAATCAGCGAAATCAGTGGTTAAAGAATCAACTCTTAATTTGTATATGTAAAGAAATTTCATGGTGAATAAAATCAGGAGAATGATAGTGAAAAAACTTTCGATGGCAATTGTAATTAGTAGCATATTCTTTAGTCAAATTTACGCAAACGACCACAGCAGCGCAGATGCTTCCGAAAAGGTAATGTTTGGCAGCGGGTTGTCTCGTAATATGATTTCCAACGAAACCAACCTTCCCACAACCTGGGACCCGGAAACCGGGGAGAATATCAAATGGACAGCGGCATTGGGATCACAAACTTATACAAATCCATTGATTATCGGTGGAAAAATATTTATAGCTACCAATAACGAAGGGCTTCGCAATCCCAAACTAACCGGCGACCGCGGCAATATTATGACGTTTGACGAAAAGACCGGCGAATTCCTGTGGCAGGCAACGCATAAAAAACTGCCCGCCGGGATCGTAAACGATTGGCCGCTCCAGGGAATTTGCTCCACTCCCTACATTGAAGGCGACCGGGTATATTACGTTTCCAATCGCTGCGAGGTGCTTTGCATCGATACCGAAGGATTTCGTGATGGCGAAAACGACGGCCCTTTTACCGAAGAAGAAGAAACCAGCGACATCGACTTCGACATCATCTGGAAATTGGATATGATGGAAGAACTCGATGTTTTTCCTCACAACCTTGCTGCTGGCAGCCCGATTGTTGTCGACGATCTTCTGTTTACCGTTACCGGCAACGGCGTGGATGAAAGCCACATTTTACTACCCTCCCCGGGAGCACCAAGTTTTATCGCTCAAAACAAACATACCGGGGAAGTGGTGTGGGAAGACGCCTCGCCCGGCGAAGCAATTCTACATGGTACCTGGTCGAATCCCGCGTATGGAGAAATCAATGGCGTTGCCCAGGTAATTTTTCCCGGCGGCGATGGCTGGCTGTATTCCTTTGTGCCCGAAACGGGAGAACTGATTTGGAAATTTGATTGTAATCCGAAAGATTCCCAATGGGAATTGGGCGGCGCTGGCACACGCAATAATTTAATTTCCACACCGGTTGTTTATGACAACAAAATTTATATCGGCGTGGGACAGGATCCCGAGCATGGCGAAGCGCCCGGCCACCTTTGGGCAATCGATCCCGCTAAAGCCGGTGGCAAAGGAGATATTACCGGCAAAGCCGTTGTTTGGCACGTGGGCGGCGAAGAATTTAACCGCACTATTTCCACACCTGCCATCAAAGACGATTTGATGCTGATTACCGACCTCAGCGGCTTCCTCTATTGCATGAATCCGCAAACCGGCGAAAAGTATTGGACGTATGATACCTTTGCCGCTATTTGGGGATCACCCTTTATTGCTGACGGCAAAGTATATCTTGGCGATGAAGACGGCGACATAGTGGTTTTAAAAGCCAGCAAAAAACAGGAAATGCTGCACGAAGTGAATATGGGCAGTGCCGTTTACTCCACCCCGGTGGCCCATAACGGCGTGCTCTACATCGCAAGCCGCACGACGTTATTTGCGATAGAGAACAAATAAACCCAACGCGAGTTGAAGTCCAATGCTTCATACGCGCGTTTGTTAATATCTTTGCGATGACAGGGGAAAAAATTCCCCGCCTTAGTAAGGAGGGGACAGCATCATGAAGCGTCCAGCGAATGATGCAGGGGTGGTTGCACGAGTTCAGCCATCTCAACCACCCCTGATTTCTAAGGCGGGGGAATTTGCTGTAAATTCGCTAGAATTATATGCATGCACCATTCTGGGGGTTCAAATGTTTAGTAAAGCAAGGAACTCGCAAATGTCTATATCCAATCGCATTCACAAAATCGTATTTGTTCTTTCTCTTTTCCTCTTAGCTTCCCCTCCCCTTCAATCACAAGAAAAAGTTAGCTTTAGACATCTGGATGTGCAAGACGGCCTTTCCCAAAGCTCTGTGCACAGTATTCTTCAAGACAGCTATGGATTTATGTGGATTGGCACCTTTGCCGGGTTAAACAAATATGATGGCCGCCAATTTACGATTTATAACCAAATTCCCGGCGATACAACCTCTTTATCCGATAATCGCATTAACGATATTTTTGAAGACCGTGATAAAAACATTTGGATTGCTACCGCAAACGGGTTAAACAAACTAATGCTCAGCGCTTCGCCATCGGCCGAAAACCGGCGCGAAATATTCAAACAATATTTTCATTCTCCGGATAATCCCAACAGCCTCGCGGATAATGCCGTTCGCAAAGTTTACCAGGATCGCAGCGGCGTATTTTGGACCGGTAGTGCAACGGGCTTTCACCGGATCGAGCAAAGCGATACAACAACTTCTGCAAACAAAAATAGCCAGCTTCGATTTACAAGATATATTCACGACAAGAATGATACGAATTCAATTTCCAGGGGTCGTATTTCTTCTATTGTAGAAGATCGCAACAGCGAAATTTGGATCGGAACCGTTGGCGGCGGTTTAAACCGGTTAAACCGCGATGACGGCACGTTTATTCATTATCAAAATGACCCTACGGATAGTAGCAGCCTCAGCAGCAATGTTGTAATTACCGTTTATGACGTGTGTCTTAGGAAGACGGGTAAGTTACAAATTGACTTAAAGTATGCAGCTGAGAACATTGGCTTAGGTCCTGTTTTTGAATCCACTCTTTTGCAAGAAACGGAATGGCACTTGCACACCGCTCTATTCGCGTTGGTTCTTGGTTTTGGTGTTGTTTGGAATACACAGGTCAGAGTTGATGTGATACGCGAGCACCTAAGGTTTAGGCGTA
>CAXHHS010000126.1:0-11892 GCA_964015645.1 uncultured bacterium | reverse complement strand
CGCGATGCAATGGAGTCTCGTGGGCTCGGAGATGTGTATAAGAGACAGCCGGTAACTTCCAGCAATTCGCTTAATGCCCGGTCATCGATTGCGGTTATGTGGTCGTAAAACATCCAATAGTCTTTATAGGTATAGCGGATATTCGGCTGTAAAATGAGCAGTTTTCCACCCGGTTTTAAACAGCGATAGCATTCTTTTGTCGTGAGGGTAATATCTTCTTTAGTAAGATGCTCAAAAAAATTGGAGATGAAAATGACATCGATGCTATCCTCCGCGATCATGGTTAAATCGGTAGAGGAAGTGATGACAACTTCAACATCGCTATTGGCTCTTTCTTTAGTATCGGAATTAATATCAATGGCGATTTTTTTGCCGGCGGAAATGTTGTTAATAAACTCGCAGTACCCCGCAGCCACTTCCATTACGGTCGCATTTGCCGGGACAAACTTTTGAAAATAATGCCGGCATAAGACCTTCCACATCTCATCCCGGAATTCGATATCCGCTTTAAACCGGCGATCATATATTTGTTGAACGGGTAAATGTTCCATTTTTATCTCGATAAAAAAAGAGTTTGGCTTGTATCAGTCAAGTAAATTTTTTGTGTAAAATTGCTGAAACTCGATCAAATAAAGCAGAAGTGCCGATATAAAAAATAATTATGGGCCACATCTTAAATGTGCCGCGGCGAAAGGTGTAGGCAATGGTTGCATTCGGATTTAACTGCAAATGATACAATAGCACCCAAAATCCCCCAAACAGCAGGATAATCCAAACCAGTAAAAATATATTTTTAAAATCGCGAAATAGCACCAGGTTAATAACAGCAATGACGAAAAAGAAATACGGCAAATATCCCCAAAGCCCTGCCGAGAGGAAAACTTTCATCATTCCTGCCCCAAGCAGCTTTATTCTTTCAAAATCCCAAAAGCCGAACCGAAAATAAGATTCGGGAGAATAATTCAGCTTAAGCGGAAGATAATAGAGGTTCCAAAGCGCAAAAAACAAAAAGCTGATCGCGATGAAGATAAGCGGGTATTTGACCGATTGCGGCGTTTTATCCCGAATGATAAAAATGAAGATTAGCAGCGCTGTCATAACGGCAAACGAAATCGTTTCCGAGCGCGTCCAGGTTGCGAAGCCGAATAAGATTGCCGATACCCAAAAATATTGGTCTTCCTTTTTTTGGATAAAATAAAACCCATAAACCAATGATAAGCATACGAATACAGCATTGGAAAAATCCGTTTGTAGTAAATAGGTATATGGATACATTTCCGGTATTGCAATCAGAATAACGATTAAAAGACCTGCCAGCAGTGGATGAATTTCCCGGCGCAAATTGCCGTAAAAAATAACAATCAAGGATAAGAACATAAAACTAAGCCAAATTTTTCCATTTGATACACCGGATAACATATAAGTAATTTGGCTTAATGCGGCAAATGGCGCGTAATATGGCTGGGTGGAAAGCTCATCTTTTATTTCGCTGAAAACCCTGGATTGAATTTGCCCTTCTTCCACGGCATATTTTGCGACGAGGTCGATACCGACAATCGAATCGTAGGTTTTAACCGGGAAGTAATAGCATCGCCAGGCGCTTATAAAAAACAGGGCGGCAATTACAACTAAAAACACAATTTCGTACAACGGGATTTGCTTCAGGCGATTCCAAAAGCGTTTTACATCCGGCTTTTTTACTTCTTTTATTTTTGCAAATTCAGGAAAAAATAAAAAAGCAATTAGAACCAAAGAAACAATGGTTAAGGACAGAAATGTCAAAGATCTTCCGGCAATATCCAGCAGAAAAACCAGGATTGTTGCGCTTCCCACTCCCAGGGGAAAAGCCAGGCCAAACACCTCCCATTTGCTTTTCCGAAATCCGATTCGACGCAATATCCCGATGCCGATGGTATAGTGTAAAATGATTGTCAAAGCATACATTCGCAAAACCTGAAAAATGCGATGTAGAAAGGATAAAAGTGAAAGGGTAAAGGATAAAAAATTGATTGCTTGCAAAGCGGATAATTAGCTGTTTTTTATCCTTCCTCCTTTATCCTTTATTTATCCTTCATTCTATTCATTAGTCCGATATTCTAATAAAACCGATTCCAAGACCGCCGGCGAATTGATTTGCGCCAGGTGTATTTCGACCTTCTTACCTTTTTCATTCAAGATTGGTCCCAGCCAAAGTCTGGAATTTGGTATTTCAATCGGTGATTTTGAAGTATCCGCTGTCGCTTCGTTTTCTCGAATAAACGCCGCATGTGTTGCGCGGGAAAAATCCGTTTTTTTATCTTTATGATAATTAATATAATTCCCCTGGCCGGAGACATAATAATTCCACACGGAATGTGCCCATAAATAGGCGGTTTTGGAAAAATTCTTTTTAATGTATTTTTGCGATGGCAACAATACAATAGCGCTGTCAGGAAGGTTGTTCCGCAATGCCTTGATGATGGCGTGATCCGAGGGATTGCGTTCCTGGAATAACTCCTCATTCGTCTTCGTGGAACTAAGTTCCCCGGGGAAATTCCGGAAATATCTAAAAATGCGCTCTGTTAACCAGTTTTCATAAACCGGTAAAGCCGAAAGGACAAACAGACTGCCAGCAGCGAGGAATACCAAAAAAATTTGTTTAAATAATTTAGAATTCGCAAATTCCATCAGCGAGGCATTTTTGCGAATGTGTGTTTTTTTGTTTTTCTGCTTTTGTTTTTTGGCTTTTCGAGCCGGCATTTTTAAATCACCTTATTGTCCTGAAGTTTGGGGACGTTTAAAACAGCTCAAATCTAACCGTTTTGCGATCTATTGAAAACACTTAATTTTAATACACCGGAATTGTAACATTTTACTTTAGATTGATCTTACAACGCATATTTCGTTTGTTTGCCACAAGGAGCAAAAAATGTTAAATCGTTTTTTTAAATTTGAAGAAAACCATACCACCCTTCAGCAAGAAATATCCGGCGGCGTGACAACATTTATGACAATGGCGTACATCATTTTCGTTCAGCCCGTTGTACTGAATGCTGCCGGAATGGATTTGGGCGCGGTTTTGGTTGCCACCTGTATTGCCAGCGCCCTGGCGACATTTTTGATGGCTTTTTTAGCAAACTACCCAATTGCCCTTGCGCCTGGAATGGGACATAATTTTTTCTTCACCTACGCCGTGGTATTAACAATGGGATACACCTGGCAGCAAAGCCTCGGTGCCATTTTTATTTCCGGAGTATTATTTATTTTGTTAGCATTTTTCGGCCTTCGGGAAAAGTTAATCAACTCACTCCCAGCTTCTTTAAAAAGCGCTATTGCTGTTGGCATTGGGCTTTTAATCGCAATGGTTGGGCTACAATGGAGCGGCATTGTTGTGGACAACCCCGGAACGCTGGTTGCGTTAGGCGATTTAGCCTCTCCACCGGTGCTGCTGGCACTTTTCGGGCTTGCGATCATCGGTATTTTTCTGGCGCTAAATGTTCGGGCAGCCATCTTAATCGGAATTTTCGCAACGCTAATTGTGGGGCTGGTAAGCGGGATGGTGGAGTATGAAGGGATTGTTGGCGCTGTGCCTTCTATTTCGCCCACGTTGTTTCAATTGGATATTAGCGGAGCGCTGCAAACCGGAATGCTTTCCATTATTTTTATCTTTTTCTTTTTGGATATGTTCGATACCGTGGGAACGCTGGTCGGCATTTCTCAAGAAGCCGGTTTTATTCGCAAAGATGGTTCCCTTCCCCGCGCACGGCAAGCGCTGTTAGCAGATGCCATTGGCACAGTCAGCGGCACGCTGCTTGGCACAACCACAATTACCAGCTATATCGAAAGCTCATCCGGCGTTAGCAGCGGAGCGCGCACCGGTTTTGCCAGCATTGTAACCGGCGTTTTGTTTTTGTTAGCGCTTTTTTTCTCCCCATTGCTAAAAATGGTTGGCGGCGGAATTGAAGTTGCCGAAGGCGTACGGCTGTATCCGATTATTGCCCCGGCATTAATTATCGTGGGAACGTATATGATGAAAAACGTTAAATACATTCCCTGGGATGACTTTAGCGAAGCGCTCCCGGCATTTCTCACCATCGTAATGATGCCGCTGACCTTCAGCATTACGGAAGGTATCTCCTTCGGGTTTATTTCCTACACGCTGCTTAAAACGGTGCAGGGAAAATTGAAAGAGGTGCCTTTGTTGATTTCGGTATTTGCAGTGTTGTTTGTACTTCGATATATATTTTTATCTTGAGCACGGATGGCACAGATAACGCAGATTTACATAATTTCTTCGTTTAACATTTGGTGTAAATCGGTGTCATCAGCGTAATCCGTGTTCTTCCTCTCTCCACTTTTTCATCATAAAAAATAGAGCAACGCTTGCATAATCAGCAGCGTATAAACCCCGGCCATTACATCGTCCATCATAATGCCCAAACCGCCATGCAAATCTTGTAATTTGTTGATTGGGTACGGTTTTTTGACATCAAAAAAACGAAATAGTCCGAAAGCAATGAGGTATAGCCAGGGTTCAACCGGTACAAACCAAAGCCCAATCCACATACCGGCAATTTCATCCACTACCACAATTTGTGGATCTTCCAACGCTTTATCTTTCTCAACATAACTCCCGGAAATAATGCCTAACAAGGTTACAATAATTGTTGAGCCTACCAGAACCAATGTATTTTCCCGGAATAGAAAATAAGCAATCAACAATCCCAGGATCGATCCGGCAGTTCCGGGCGCTTTTGGTACATAACCGGAGCCTAAACCGGTTGCAATGGCGTAATGAATGAATCGCATGTTTTCTAATCTCTATAGTTTTGAGTTGTCTCGGTAATTATAAAAATTAAGCTACGATATTATGGTATCTCAAGATAATTGTAAAGGAGAAATATTTCTCCACTGATTTCTACATCGTTCGTTTTTAGTAGTGACGTATGATTTTTGGGGGCAAACCTCACCTTAAAAATACCCCAAACATGTGAGTGCATCCTGAAATTATCAGCCGTATATTCACGCGTATTGGCAAAGAGGAAGATAAAAGATGGTCAAAATCGAGCAGGCTTCTCTTGCGGATGACCCCAAAATATTTTTTGCGCTGATTGATAAGCTGTTAGCGGAGTTAACGGGGGAATCCGGTGAATTTACCGCCATCGATACCGAAAGAGTGTATAATGCAATGATGGAAAGCGCCGATAAGTTTACGATTTTTCTCGCGCAAAATGAAGAAAATAAAGCCGTTGGCGTCATAACCCTCGTTGAGTCTTTTGCCATTTATGCCGGGGGGCATTATGACATCATCAACGAATTATACGTGATGCCGGAATACCGCTCAAAGGGCGTCGGGAAGCAATTGTTAGTTGCGGTAAAGAATATCGCCCAAAAAAGAGGATGGATGCGCATTGATGTGACAGCGCCGGAAGATAAAAAATGGGAAAGAACCGTTCAATTTTACGAAAGAGAAGGGTTTGTATTTACCGGGCCAAAAATGCGGTATCTTTTACCATAATTAAGTAGGCCATTTCAAAAATCGTAGCGGGGTTGGCTTGAAAGTCGGCCATGCTTCGACTCCGCTCAGCATGACTCAAAGCCGTCACCCTGAGCGGAGTCGAAGGGAGACAAACCCTACGCACAATTATGAAATGTTCTACTAAAAGCAACTTTTTTTGTCTGAAAGTGTAAATTTTTTTTCAACCAATTCAAAGAGGTGAAGTTATGAAGGCAATGATTTTAAGGCGATTTACTATCAACATAGGTATAATTTTACTGGTGTTTTCGAGTGCGATTTTCGCTCAAAAAAAGCCCGTTGATGAAGTGATTTACAACGTTGTCACCGAAAAAGGAGTGGAAGCCGCGATTGCGGAATATCATCGCCTGAAATCCGAACATGAAATGGAGTATGATTTTTCCGAAGCACGACTCAATCAACTCGGGTACAAGTTGTTAGGCGAAAAAAAGAACGAAGCCGCGCTTAAAATATTGGGATTCAACAAAGAGCAATTTCCCAATTCCGTAAATGTTTACGACAGCTATGCAGAAGCCTGCCTGGCAAATTATAAAAACGATTTGGCAATTGAAAATTACAAAAAGGTGCTGGAGCTATTGCCAGGTGCAGAAAATCTTTCGGCGCCCAAAACCTTTTTCGAGAACAATGCCAAAATGCAAATTTCCATTGCCGAGCGGTTTAATCGAACTGCTAATTCCGATTTGGTTTATTATGCCAATTATGGCGGCACTCCCGCTGGTAAATGGGATGTGGAAAATCTCGTAAAATTCCATGATGCCAACAGCAGCTTGGAAATTGGTTATAAAAGCTTCAATTTTTATCGCAGCCCGGTGCCGTATTTTGTGCATGATGCCTTTAAAGCCGCCCGCCGACCGGATGTTGTCAGCAGCTTTATCCGTGGCGTTTACCGCGATTATGCTGCAAGCGGCGACATTGCCAGCATCAGTGATTTGTGGAAAGCGGAAGGCTGGGATAAGATTTTCCCGGAAAGCCTCAAAAAAATGGCGTCTTATGGCGGAAAGCAATATTTTGTGCCGCAGGCGTTGCAGTGGAATCCCATCTGGTATCGCAAAGACATTTTCGAAAAATATAATTTGCAGCCGCCGAAAACCTGGGAAGATTTATTGGCGATTTGCGATAAACTCCACGAAAATGGCACTATCCCATTCACCGTTTCCGGGCGCGGGTGGAGTCCGCCGGTTGCCCGCTGGTTTACGATTTTGAACCTGCGCTTGAACGGCCCGGAATTTCACGATGAAGTGATGAAAGGCAGCATCGCCTACACCGATCCGAAAATCCGGGAAGTGTTTCGCTATTGGGCGCAGCTCTTCGAACACAACGCCTTTGCCGATAGCTCGGAAGAGAATAATTGGGCAAATGGTGTCAATGACTTATCTTCCGGCAATGCAGCCATGTATAATATCGGCGAATGGATTTTTGAAGCCAAAGCGGTTGCGGATGTTATCGATAAATTGGATTTCTTTTCGCTTCCGGCACTCAATCCCGATGTGACACCGGCGGAAATCGTGCACGTGTATGGTGCATTTATGCTTTCTAATGCCAATGACTCTCAGTCTGCCAAAAATCTCCTGACATTTTTTGCTAAGGAGACATCACAAGGCGACAACCATCAAACACTGAAACGGATTGCCAGCAATAGCAAAATTTATTCGCAATCCCCGGAGCTTCAAAAACGCCAGTACGATTTCATAAAAAATGCCGAAGTGCTCGTTCCGCTGTTCGAATTTAACACCCATCCCCAAATGGCCGATGCCGCCTTAAAAACCTTCTTAAAATTTTGGGCAAATCCGGCGGATATCGAAACCGTTTTAGCAGAGCTGGAAAAATCTCGCCAGGAAATTTTTAACAATGACCAATTTGGCGAGGTGAAATAGAAATTTCGCAAGTAAAAAATACTTGACGTTTTAACAACATTCACAGTATATTTAACCGAATTTTAAAACACGGAGAATCAATACCGAATGCAATTCACTCTTTCCACAATTATTCACACAGTTTTACGGTTTTGGTGGTGGCACATAATATCCGGGGTGGAAAGATAAAGCTGAAAAATACACCAATTACAATTTGATTTTAAAAAATCCCACCTCAAAAAGCGAAGTGGGATTTTTTGTTTCGGATAAGATTGATTTTATAGATCAAGAAAAAATCCGGGTAATCCGGCTCCGTTACGAGTGCCTGCTCCGTAGGAGCTACTGCGTGGCGGTATTAATCCTGTCGAAAGAAAAGAGGCGTATCCATGCAACCCATGTCATTTTCCCAATTTCAACAGCTTGCTATGCACGGGAATGTAATTCCGGTGGCAGAATCGATGCTGGCCGATATGCTGACGCCGGTTGCCGCGTTTATGAAGCTATGTGGTTATGATGAGAACGGTTTTCTCCTGGAATCAGTCGAAGGCGGTGAAAAAATTGCCCGTTATTCGTTTTTAGGATGGCGGCCGCGCAAGCAAGTGCATTATCGGGAAAACCAGGTAGAAATTGTCACAGCAGAAGGCCGGGAGGAAAAATCAATCGATATTTTTACCTATCTCCAGGAGGATTTTCAGCAATATAAATTCGTTCCCAATCCTGAGCTGCCGCGATTTTGCGGGGGAATGGTCGGTTATTTTGGATATGATACCGTTCGCCTTATCGAAGAATTACCCAACATCAATCCGCCGATACCGGGCCGCCCGGAAGCCAGCCTGGGGTTTTATGATACCATTTTAGCGTTTGACCGCGTTCGCCACCAGATTCTCATTATCGCCAATGCCATTTTGGAAGAAGGCGCCAATTTACGAGATTCCTATGACAATGCCCTGGAACGAATTGCTGAAATTAAAGCAGCATTGCGCCGGCCGTTAGATTTGCGAACGACTGCCAGCAAAGGCCATGTTAATGTTAAATCCAATTTCCGGGAAGCCGATTTTTGCGAAGCAGTTCGCCAGGCAAAAAACTATATCCGCAACGGCGATATTTTCCAGGTGGTGCTTTCCCAACGATTCTCTCGTCCTATCAGCGTGCCATCGATTGATGTGTACCGCGCCTTGCGAATTATTAATCCTTCACCGTATTTATTTTATTTGCGAAATGGGAATCATTCAATTGCCGGTTCCAGCCCGGAGTTATTGGTACGGGCGGAAGATGGTGAAGTCGTTGTTCGCCCCATCGCCGGTACCCGCCCGCGCGGCAAAACTCCGGAAGAGGATATTCGATTGGCAAAAGATTTGTTAGCGGATGAAAAAGAATTAGCCGAACACGCGATGCTCCTGGATTTAGGCCGCAATGATGTGGGAAGAGTTACCGGTTACGGCGAAGTAAATATTAGCGAAAAAATGATCATCGAACGCTACAGCCATGTTATGCATATTGTTTCCGAAGTGCGCGGCAAACTAAAACCGGGCGCTGATGCTATTGAGACTTTAAAGGCGTGTTTCCCCGCCGGAACCGTTTCCGGCGCGCCCAAAGTTCGTGCAATGGAAATCATCGAAGAATTAGAGCCGGAACGCCGCGGCCTTTATGCCGGCGCGCTCGGCTACCTGGATTTTTCCGGCAACCTCGATACCTGTATTACAATTCGCACACTGGAAGTCATCGATAATATCGCTTATTTTCAAGCCGGTGGCGGCATCGTCGCAGACTCCATACCGGAACGCGAATACCAGGAATCCATTCACAAATCCAACGCTTTGCGTGCCGCTATTGCCCTGGCCGAAGGCGGTTTGGAGTTGGGGTGAGGGAGTGGATAGTTGCAAGTGGAAGTGGCAAGTAGCAATTTAAGATTAAAATGATGGTCAACTTATGATGGTAGAAAAAGTAAACGTGATACCTGCCGTGTATTACGTGAAAAAACAGCAACTTACGCATCACGAATCGCGTTCAGAGGGAACATAGATGAAATTGCTAATGATAGATAACTTCGATAGCTTTACCTACAATCTCGTACAGTATTTAGGAGAGTTGGGCGCAGAGTTGCATGTTTATCGCAACAATGCGATTACCTTAGAAGGCATCCGCGAATTAAATCCCGATGGCATTGTTATTTCGCCAGGCCCCGGCTACCCGCAAAGCGCCGGTATTTCGCTGCCATTGATCAAGGAGTTTTATAAAACTTACCCGATTCTCGGTGTTTGCCTGGGGCACCAATCGATTGCAGAAGCATTCGGCGGCAAAATTGTCTATGCCCCGGAGTTGATGCACGGAAAAACATCGTTAATTCATCACGAGAACGAAAATGTCTTCTCCGGGCTGGAAACTCCTTTTCAGGCAGCTCGCTATCACTCGCTGGTGGCGGAAGAATCTTCTTTGCCGAAGTGTTTGAAGATCACCGCCCGTACGATGGAAGGCATTATTATGGGAATTTCTCATAAGGAATACCCGGTGCTTGGTGTGCAATTCCACCCGGAATCGTTTTTAACTAATTGTGGAAAGCCGTTATTGGCAAATTTTATAAAACTGGTAGAGGAAGTAGGCAGTAAACAGTAAGGCAGTAGGCAACTCCAATTTTGCCTACCTGCCTACTTGCCAACTAGGCTACTTATCCGGAGGAGACCATTATGATCCGCGAGGCATTGCAGGCCGTTATTCAAGGCGAAGATTTAACGCGGGAGACGGCATTTGAAACGATGAACGCCATTATGAACGGTGAAGCCACGCCATCCCAAATCGGGGCATTTTTAGTCGCGATGCGTATGAAGGGCGAAAAACCCCATGAGATTGCCGGGTTTGCCGAATCCATGCGCGGAAAAGCGGCCAAAGTTACCGCTAACAAACCAGATGAAGCCGTCGATTTAGTCGGCACCGGCGGCGATGGAAAACATACCTTTAATATTTCTACTGCCGCCTCTTTTGTGGTGGCCGGCGCCGGTGTTCCGGTTGCCAAACATGGCAATCGCTCCGTTTCCAGCAAGTGTGGCAGCGCTGATGTGCTGATGGAGCTTGGCGTTAACCTGGATTTGGATAACGTGCAAACATCCGCTTGTTTAAACGAAGTGGGCATCGCCTTTTTGTTCGCTCCCAAGCTTCACCCGGCCATGAAATATGCCATCGGTCCTCGCAGGGAAATCGGCGTGCGCAGTGTTTTTAATATCCTGGGGCCGATTACCAACCCGGCAGGGGTAAAGCGACAACTGTTGGGCGTGTACGATTTGGAGCTTGCCCGGTTGCTGGCGCAAGTGCTTCAACAACTTGGCTCAAAGCACGTCATGTTAGTACACAGCGAAGATGGGATGGATGAAATTTCGCTTTCTCACGAGACAACGGTAGTTGAAGTAAAAGACGACAATATTAACGAATATCAAATTGCCCCGGAAGATTTTGGATTAAATCGTTCCTCCGATGCCATTTCCGGTGATGACGCGAAATACAACGCCGATTTAGTCAACCGAATTTTGAACGGGGAAAAAGGCACTTCGCGGAACATCGTTATCGCCAACGCCGCTGCCGGGTTATTTGTTGCCGGTAAAGCAACTACGCTCGAGCAAGGCACGGAACTCGCCGTAGAAAGTATCGATACCGGCGCAGCACTTTCCCGCCTGGAGGCTATGCGGGATTTTACGCAGGACATTAATTAAGGTGTGATTCTCAATGCAAAGATCAAACATCCTAAAAAAAATTCTGGCTCATAAAGAAAAAGAAATCGAGCAGCATAAACAAAATCGTTCCGAGCAAAGATTAAAGCAAATGCTCCCGTGCATGCCCGCCCCTATTTCCCTGGTCGATTCGATTCGCAAATCCGATAAAATCGCCATTATCGCCGAGATGAAAAAAGCCTCTCCGTCCGCCGGTGTTATCCGGCCGGATTTCTCCCCGGAGTGGCTGGCAAAGGAGTATCAAAACGGCGGTGCAACGGCAATTTCGGTGCTGACGGATAAGGATTTTTTTCAAGGCTCCATTGAATACATCCGGCAAATTCGTTTGCTGGTAAATTTGCCGCTGCTGCGCAAGGATTTTATTATCGATCCCTACCAGGTTTTGGAGGCGCGAGCCTTTGGCGCAGATGCCCTTTTGCTGATTGTTGCAGCGTTCCCGGAAGTATCGCTAAAACAACTATTGGCAGAGGTGAAGGAGTATCAAATGGAAGCGCTGGTGGAAGTGCATAACGAAGCAGAAATGGAAATTGCTTTGAACACCGGTGCAACGCTCATCGGCATCAACAACCGGGATTTGGAGAGTTTTAAGATTGATCTCGGCGTTACGGAACGCCTGGCCCAATTGGCTCCGGATGGCGTTACCCTGGTCGGCGAAAGTGGCATTCATACCATCGAAGATGTGCTGCGAATGAAATCCGCCGGCGTTCATGCCCTTTTAATCGGAACGCATTTTATGCAGCAGCCATCTCCCGGGGAAGCGTTGGAAGAATTTATCACCAATATTCCAAAAACCTTTCGGTAATCT
>CAXHHS010000125.1:0-11905 GCA_964015645.1 uncultured bacterium | reverse complement strand
CTACCCCAAGAAGCTCGTCGGCAGCGTCAGATGTGTATAAGAGACAGATACATACCCGGTTACATCTGCCGGTTACGCCTACGGATGAGAATTTAGACATCGATAATGCCATCTATCTCATCCGTGCAGTGACTAAGGATACCGAGGATAAAAAGATTATTGCCAGTAATGAGGCGGTTGATATGCTTTTTTCAGGGTTAAGTGATTATGAGAGCATTATTAATATGCCGGAAATGAATCCCGGAAAATATGTTTTAAAAATATTTACCCGCTCTCCTTTTACAGATATTGAAGTAGCCGATGAGGTCGAGTTGTTTGTTGATTAATTCGATAAAATAAAATCTGGTATGTGCCTAATTCCGATTTTCGAGCGCCATTTTATAGCTGGGGGGGAAGTAACTCCCGGAATGCCGTATATGAGGATGGGCGTTTGTTACACTAATTTCACCGGTTTCCCAATGTTCTTTAAGCTCATAATTACATTGGGAACAGGTATAAATTATCCAATCACCATCACGATATGATTCACATTGATGGTGTTCAAATCCATTTGAGTGAGAATATTTGGGTTCCATTCGTTAATACCTCTTTATTAGTTTTAGCATAAATTAAACAACTATAATATGGCCTCGATTGTAATTTCGCAAGAGAAAAATTTGCGAAATATAAATTAAAATAACCGACATAGATAATCAGGGACGGCTCAATATATTGCATAATCAAAAAGGAATAGATCATGTCCAACCACCATCCAATCTATTTCGTACACGGCGTCCTGGGATGGGGGCCGCAGGAAAAGGGTTTTGGCCAATACTGGGGCGAGGCTCACAGCGTTAAGGATGAAAAATACCCGCAGCAAAAAGGCGCCAAAAAAGTCGATTGCCCCATTAAATTTGCATCGGTAGGGCCGGTTTCATCGCACTGGGATCGCGCGCGGGAGTTGTTTTATCAAATTAAGGGAGGAGATTGTGATTACGGGGAGAACCACGCCGAAGAGCATCACCATAAACAAGAATTGGAAGACTGGGAGAAGGCCAATCGCGCAGACCTCCAATACCGGGATTGGGATGAAGAGCATCCGGTTCACCTGGTTGGGCATTCCCAGGGAGCGGTAACCATTCGCCTCCTGGAATGGATGCTGGATAATCAACGCTTCTCAGGATTTAAAACCAGTGCAAAATGGATTAAATCCGTGACATCCATTTCCGGCGTGCTCAACGGATCGACGCTGCCGTATGCCTCTCTTGGCGCTGATCCGGAGACCGGGTTGCTGCGAAAATTACCGCTCTTTGCCAGCGGCCCGTTCCTGGGATTGTCTACCGGGCTTCATGCCGTTTCGCAAATGGATCAAGCCTGGAGTATCTTGTGGAAGAGCCTCAACCTGGAAAGCGGTTACAATTGGGATTTGGATCAATGGGAGTTGAAACGGCGCAATTACATTTTATTCGGAGAGCCATTCTGGGTATTTTTCTGGCGCATATTAAACCACGATTTTCTCTACAGCGAAGACAATGCAGCTTATTCGCTTTCCGTTCATGGAACGGTAAAACTAAATGAACGGCTGAAAACCTACAAAGACACCTATTATTTTAGCTATGTAACCCAACAGACCCAAAAGGCAGAACATCACGGTTATCATGTTCCCCATCAAAATATGCTTTTCTTGATGAAAAAATTTGCCTGGGAAATGGGACGATTCGATAAGTCATTAGCAGGAGTGGAGGGATTTAACCCCAAAGACTGGTGGGCTAACGATGGTGCCGTGCCGGTAATTTCCCAAACCTACCCGTTTCTCCCGCTAAAAGATGCGCATAAGCATCCGCATACGGAGATTAGTAGTGATTGGCCAAAAGACGATCCCATCAAAAAGGGACAGTGGTATGTCATGAAAGAGCCTTTTAACGAATGGGATCACCTGGATGTCGTGATGTTTCACGAAAACGAAAGCCGCAGAAATTCACAATATTGTTTTTACGAAAATCTTATAAGAAAACTATGGGAACTGCCGGATTGAATTGCGATTACATTTGCTTTCCCTGGACATAGAACTATCCCTCCAATATTTTAACACTGATTATATTTTACTTCCAATCTCGACTTAATCAACAAATATTCGTGACAAAAATCATATTTCGGCCTAATCACTCTCATGGTTTATGGAGCCGTTGCTATCTAACTTTATAACAAAAATGGAGATTTTTATTATGAACATTTTAATGAAAATTTTACAAATCATTAATTCCAACGCACATTTTTTAGTGGAGCTAAAACAAGGCGATATTTTCACCTTAAAATCAATTCTCAAGCACCTGGTGATTTATGACAAGGGATTTTACGAAGGCTTCCTGGTTTGCCTAACGGAAGATGATGAGAAAGTTTTTATTGACTACCAGGATATTGCAGAAATCAGGGTGTAATGATCTCGCAAGCGTTGGGAATTACCTTTAATACAATGCCGGTAATGCCAGTAGAAATGTTTGATAAATTGATTGGCAACAAATAACACAAGGAGGAAATCTCGGTGGATAAAGGTCTCTATGGAAGAAAAGATCGACTCATCAAAGAAAAACGCCATGATACTTACCAGAAAGAGGATAAATTACCTGAACCCACAACCTGTATGAAATGCAACGCCGTTTTTGAACACGGGCACTGGTCATGGAAAAAACCGCCGGAAAATGCAAATAAAACCCATTGCCCGGCTTGCCAACGAATTTTGGATAAATACCCGGCCGGCTTTGTGGAAATCAAAGGCAAGTTTTTTGATATCCATCGCGAGGAGATATTGAACCTTGTTCACAATATTGAGCAACGGGAAAAAGGCGAACGTCCCCTGGAAAGAATTATGGCAATTACCGACCAGAAAATTCACACGCTCATTACAACAACCGGAATCCATATTGCCCGCCGAATCGGTGAAGCCCTCTCCCATGCGTATCATGGAGAGTTTTCCTTCAATTATTCCGAAGCGGAGAAATGTATAAGAGTCTACTGGCGACGGTAAATTCTTAAAGGAGAAAAAAATAATGAATACTTTAACAGTAAGTGCTATCATCTCATTTGTTTTAGGTACAATATCATTTTTGTGGTTAGCAACGGAATTTGCCGCTTTAACGGATATTTGGCGCGGCATTGAACCCAATCTGGAAGATGAATGGTGGGTTGTAAAATATAGCTTTATCCCCCTAACGCTTTTTCATTTATCCGTGTTAACCATGCTTCTCAAATTCTTCTACTTGCGTATTAAGAATATTGAATTATGAGTGAGTATTGCACTGAAAAACTACCCGTTAATCCTTGCCTACTCCTGGCGTAGCGGGGTCTAAAAATTTAACTTAGTCTTATTAAGATAGCAAAGGAGGTATCCTACATGAATTTCCACCTTTTAAAAGAAAACATTTTAGAACTCATTCAACGCACTTCCACTTTCCTTCCGCCGGATGTGGAAAACGTCATCGCCTTAAAAAAGAGCCTGGAAGCGAAACACTCTATGGCGGAAATGGTAACCAACGTAATGATGCAAAATATCGGTATGGCTAAAAAAGAATCGCTGCCGATATGCCAGGATACCGGGACCATCACCTTTTACGTGAAATGCCCGGTAACATTGGATCAGCTTTTATTTATGAAAGCAGCAGAGGAAGCGATTATTGCCGCTACCGGAAAGGGATACCTGCGCCAGAATTCCGTGGATTCTTTGCATGGTAAAAACACCGGGAACAACCTCGGCAAAGGCAGCCCGGTATTTTATTTCGAGCAAACCCGGGAGGATATTATCGATGTGCGATTGGTACTAAAAGGCGGCGGCTGCGAAAACATGGGCCGGCAATATTCGCTGCCAACTTATATCGACAAAAAGAGATTTGATCGCAATTTAGAAGGCGTAAAAGCCTGCATTATGGATGCGGTTGTAGCAGCACAAGGCAAAGGCTGCGCCCCGGGATTTTTGGGTGTGTGCATCGGTGGGGATCGCGCCTCCGGGTATTCACATGCTAAAAAACAACTGCTTCGCCTGTTGGATGACGACAATCCCTACCCGGAATTGGCGGGGTTGGAAGCATCTGTGTTAAAAGACGCCAACCACCTGAATATCGGGCCGATGGGATTTGGCGGTAATTTTACCATTGGAAGCTGCAAAATTGATTATCTCAATCGCCTGCCCGCCTCTTACTTTGTTAGCATTTCCTATATGTGCTGGGCTTTTCGCCGCCGGGGAATGATTTTGGATATGGAAGGCAAACTCATCGATTGGCTCTATCATTCAGTGGGCGAATTTGAACGAGATTATCGGTTTGATTCGGAATTTCAATTTGCTCCCGAAGCTGCCAAAAAATTGAATTTGCCGCTGAGCGAAGAAATCGTTAAAAATCTCCACGTCGGTGATGTAGTGCTGCTAAACGGCCCGCTGTTTACCGGTCGGGACGAGGTGCATAAATACCTCTTTCACGGCGGCAAGCTGGATATTCTGAAAGGCGGCACAATTTATCATTGAGGCCCGGTTGTGGTACTGCAAAATGGGAATTATCGAGTTGTTGCAGCGGGACCCACCACCTCCACCCGTGAAGAACCCTATCAGGCAGATGTGATCAAGAAGTTTAATTTAAAAGCCGTTATCGGAAAAGGCGGCATGGGCGCTAAAACGATGACTGCCTGCCGGGAACACGGCTGTGTTTATTTGCACGCCATTGGCGGTGCTGCGCAGATCTACGCCCAATGCGTGGAAGACGTAAAAGGCGTTTACCTGGAACAATTTGGCAGCCCGGAAGCGGTGTGGCATTTGCAGGTAAAGGATTTTCCGGCAGTGGTTACTATCGACAGCCACGGCCAATCGCTGCATGAAAAAGTGGGCGAGGTTTCCGGGAAGAAGCTGAAGGATTTATTGGCTTAAAAATTGTTGGCAACAGTTTTCCTTTTTGGGAATAGAATCTTAAATGCATAATCGGCTTAAATACATTTGTGCTGTTAAAGGAGAAAATTATTATGAAAAAAATCGTTCAGCTAAAATTGGTACTGTTGATTGTTCTAGCAGTTGGTTTTGGAAACTCATGTCATGAGGAAAATCATCACCATGCGGATCATCAAGCACATGAAAGTTCCGAAAAATTGAGTGACTTAAGTTTGAACAATGGTGTAAAGTGGAAAACCGATTCACACACTAAATTAATGATGAAATCAATTCACGAAATTTTAAATCAGGATATCAGGTTAGAAAGTGCAGAATATAGAATTCTTGGAGAGAAGGTCAGCGAGAAAATCGATAAATTGATCTCAGGTTGCACGATGACGGGTGATTCTCACGCACAACTGCATGTATTCTTAAGTAAATTCATTCCGGCGGTAAAGTCCTTGATTCGGGTGGAGGATAGTAAACAGGGAGCTATAATGCATACTGAGTTGAAAGGGCTACTTAAAACCTACAATGAATATTTTAAATAGAAGCGATCAACAACTTTAGGATAAGATAAACCAATATTTACCATGGAGGAAATAACAATGAGAACAATGACCTCAGTAATATTGGTATTAGTGCTCTTTATCTTTGCCGGTTGTGAAAACCGGGATAGATCGTCCCCGCACTTAGCGGAGTCACAAAAAATTGTATCCGTTCCCACAGTAGATCTTCACTCGGCAGTCGTTACCGGCGATCTTGAAATCATTCGTCAGCATATTAAAGCCGGTTCCGATTTAAATGTATTAGAACCCTCGCACGCCTCCACACCCCTGATCACGGCTGCCGCCTTTGGCAAAACTGAAGCCGCCAAAATCCTGGTAGATGCCGGCGCGGACCTGAACTACCAAAACGCCGACGGATCAACTGCACTTCACACTGCCGCAGTTTTCGGCAAAACTGAAGTTGTCAAAATCCTGATAGACGCCGGGGTTGACCTGAACACCCGAAATAATGACGGCGCCACCGCGCTTCATGCGGCTGCTTTTTTTTGCCGTTTAGAAATAGTAGAAATCCTGCTGAAGAGGGGGACGGATAAAACCCTAAAAAACAAAGATGGACATACCGCGCTCGAAACAGTGGAAGCGCCCTTCGAAGATGTAAAATTTGCCTACGATGTCGTTGGAACGGCTTTAAAACCTCTGGGACTAAAACTTGACTACGACCATCTTAAAACTGCCCGGCCCCAAATTGCGGAGATGCTGAAATAGAAGCAGCCTAAAAATGCCATTGATTGGATGTGGATGAAAAGGAATCATCAATATGAAAAAAGTGGTTTTTTTAATGTCGATTCTTTCGGTGTTATGTGCCGGTTGCAAGCACGATCCTTCTACTCAATACACTTATCATCCTCCTGAGAATATTAATGATGGGTTAGATGTTGGCTCTTTAGCGGAAGTGAATATTGACTCCATGTTGATTAAAAAGGCAATGGAAAGCATATACCAGGGCAAGTATAAAGAAGTGCATTCGATGCTTATTTTCAAAGATGGCAAGCTGGTATTAGAAACGTATTTTAAAGGCCATAAATTCAAATATGATACAGCTAACCATCACGGTGAATTAGTGGCCTGGGAAAGGGATTCGCTACATAAAATTATGTCTGTTACCAAAAGCATTACTTCGGCCTGTGTTGGAATCGCAATAGATAAAGGGTTTATAAAAAACGTTCATCAATCCATATTTGATTATTTGCCGGAACACCAGCACCTCAATACAGATGGAAAAGATAAAATTACCATCGAACATCTGCTGACCATGACTTCTGGATTGCAGGGAAATGAGTGGCTTGTGCCTTATAGCAATCCGAAAAATGACGTTATCATGATCTATCAGGCCGAAGACCCGATAGCTCATATTTTGAATAAGCCGCTGATATATGAACCCGGGGAAAACTTTCAGTATTGTGGCAGCGCAAATTTTGTTTTGGGTGAGATTATTAAAAATGCCGCAGAAATGAACCTCGCTGAGTTCTCCGGGAAATATTTGTTTGAACCATTGGGCATCGCTCCCCATCACTGGTTACAACTTAATAAAGGTGTTATTGACGGAGCAGGCGGTTTAAAAATCACCCCTCGGGATATGGTTAAAATCGGTGTGATATTTCTAAATAAAGGCGTTTGGAATAGTAAGCGAATTGTTTCCGAAAACTGGGCCGATAAAAGTGCTGCTTCCTATCCGGGAAATAGCTGGATGAATAATTGGGATGACCACTGGGGAATGCGAGGTTATTCCTATTCCTGGTGGACACATACATTTGTTGAATCCGGTAAGCGGATACAAATGTATTATGCCGGCGGTTGGGGAGGGCAGTATATTATGGTTATCCCCAGGCTAAATACTGTCGTTGTTTTTACTGGCGGCAATTACACTTCATACAGACCTCCGTTTGAGATTCTTAAAAAATATATTATACCGGCTTTTAAAATATTGTAATAAGGTTTTGATTTGCAGTGAGAAAAGAACCGTAATATCGAGGAGAAAATTAAAACCGGGAGCGTTTGGAATGTCACAAGAGAAAACAGTAGAAATAGTCGATGTTAATGAAAACAATGTTACAGATGTAGGATTTTTCTGCCTGATGAGTCGCAAGAAAAGCGAAGGCTATCAAAGAAAACTAAGATGGCTCAAAACGCGATTCGCCGAAGGAATGCGGATAAAACTGTTGAAGCTGCCGGAAAGAGGGTTCATCGAATACATTCCCGGTGAATATGCCTGGCGGGCGGTTAATGCCAAAAGTTATATGTTTATTCACTGCTTATGGGTTGTTGGCCGCAGTAAAGGCAACGGATTTGCCACACTTTTGCTAAACGAATGTATTAAAGACGCTAAAAAAGCTGGCATGGCCGGCGTCGCGATGGCGACAAGTGAAGGTAACTGGCTGATGGGAAAGAGACTCCTTTTGCAAAACGGATTTAAGTCGGTTGAACAAGCCCCGCCATCTTTTGAATTGTTAGTGAAAAAGTTTCGCGATGCACCATCTCCGAGGTTTCTCAATAATTTGGAGCAAAGGATGGGCAACTGTGGAAAAGGTTTTACGATTTTCCGCTCCGATCAATGCCCTTATCTTGAGGATGCCACAAGAATGTTTGTTGAAACAGCAAAAGAATTTAACCTCAATTGTAAGGTTATTGATTTAAAGAGTTGCCAGGAGGTAAGAAAGATGTCTCCCTCAGCCTATGGTGTTTTTGATGTTGTTTACGATGGGAAACCATTCTCATATCACTATTTGCTCAAAAAGGATATAATCAAGCAGTTAAAAGCCCAATATGATTATTCTTTAAGACAAAAGGAGGTAAAAAATGTTTGAGTTACCCGAATGCGTTGTTTTGGCCAATCAGATGAATGAAACCTTAAGCGGAAAAGCAATAAGAAATGGAGTCCTGGGAAACACACCCCATAAATTTCTTTGGTATAACAGGACCCATGATGAGTTCGAAAGATTGGCCAAAGGTAAAACGATTGGAGAAGCAAAGCCAAAAGGCAGATGGCTATTTATTGAGCTGGAAGCCGGGTATGTTTTAGTACTTGGCGAATTTGGGGGAAAGGTGCTATATCATTCCCCTGGTTCAACGATGCCGCAAAAATATCATTTATACCTAACCTTTGAAGACGATTCTTTTTTTACGGCAACAACGCAGATGTGGGGTGCTGTGGAGCTGTACGAAAAAGGAAAAGAGCTAGCCGGGAAATATGTAAAAGACATGAAAACTACACCAACAGAATCGGAATTTACTTATGAATACTTTTGCAGCCTCATCGATAATCTTTTGAAACAGGGCAAAAAGAGCGTGAAGGGATTATTAACCCAAGATCAAACCATTCCGGGATTAGGAAATGCCATCGCCCAGGATATTCTTTTTAAAGCGCATCTTCATCCCAAACATGCCATCGAGGATCTAATTGAAGTTCAGAAACAACAATTGTATAGCGCTATCATCGAAACAATTAAAGAAATCATCGATAAAGGCGGCTGCTATGATGAATACGATCTCTTTAATATCCCGGGAAACTATATTCGTTTAATGGATAAAAATGCCGTGAAAAATCCCTGTCCCCAATGCGGCAGCAAGGTAGAGAAAATTCAATATTTGGGCGGTGCATGTTATTTATGTCCCAATTGTCAAAATTAAAATATGGGAGAACTAAAATGATTGACAAAGCACAACTCCAGGTTGAAGTTAAAGACATGGCGGAGAAACACGTCGCCTATGTCCGCCACATTGGCCCTTACAAAGGGGATACCGAACTCTTTAAAAATTTGTTTGGCAAACTAATGAATTGGGCCGGCCCCAGGGGGCTTTTGAAGTTTCCCGAAACGCAGATGCTTACCATTTACAATGACGATCCGGAAATTACGGATGAGAATGAACTCCGGATAGAAGCCTGTATCACCATCCCGGAAGATGCGCCGGTGGAAGACGATATCGGAAAGATGAATGTCCCCGGTGGTAAATATGCTGTGGCGCATTTTGAAATTTCCGACCGGGAATATGAAGACGCCTGGAATACGGTGTTCGGCGAGTGGCTGCCGGAAAGCGGCTATCAGCACGATGACCGCCCTTGCTACGAACTCTATCTCAATAATCCCGAAGACCATCCGGAGCATAAGCACATCGTCGATATTTGCATTCCGGTTAAGAGTCTTTAACCCTTGATTGAATTGCTGGTCACAACAATTCTGCACCGGTAGTTCTTTCGCATTAGTTGCTTAATGTAGTCCTCGACACGGTCATTTGGCAAAGCTCCTGATGAGGTATTTTCATAATAGCAAAGAGGTGTGTATTCATGTGCCGAAAAGTCATCTTCATTGTAAAGATATTCTGTTTATTATCACTAATTATCTTTTTAGGCTGTGATAAAGATGGAACATCGTCCGGCTCTCGATTTGACAGTTTAGAGGAAGAAATTGATTATATTGCAGAACAATATGTGAAAGTTGGAGGAATGATTGGTGTCATCAATAAGCAGCAGGAAAGGCTTATTTTCTCTTACGGAACAAAATCTTTTAATATCGATGACCCACCCGATGCAAATACCGTTTTTGAAATTGGCTCCATCACCAAAACGTTTACAACAACATTACTTGCCGATATGTTCTTACGAGGCGTTTTTAGCGATGATACAGTGAGCCATTATTTGCCCGCCAATCAAGTGACGATGCCTTCCGCAGAGGGAATTGAAATAACATTCGGACATCTTGCGACCCATACCTCCGGAATACCGAAAGCACCACACGAAGACGATTCAAATTTTCCGCTGCCCCCGGATTTTGATTATTTCAGCCCATACACCTGCTATACGACAGAACATATATACGACTATCTCAGCAATTATTGCACATTGAGTTTCATGCCCGGCACCTGGTGGGAGTATTCCAATACCGGCATGGGATTATTAGGCCACACCCTGGGCTTGATCGACGGAACATCTTATGATAGCATTTTGAAACGCTACCTGTTTGATGTCTTGGGAATGGATAACAGTTCGATATATTTAACCGAGCAGCAACAAAGCAATCTTGCCCTTAGCCATAATTCCGATTACGACCCGGGGCTTTATTTTATTGCCAATGACATTTTTCAAGGCGCCGGCAGTATCAAAAGTTCCCTGAATGATATGTTTAAATATTTGGAAGCCCAAATGGGCCTGGCAGAAACGCCTTTAAGAAATGCCATAAATTTAACTCATCAACCGCAGTTGCACCAGGGATCATTGGGCGACCAGGGGTTAGCCTGGTTTATCCTGGAATTGGATGACGGCCAGGTAATCACTTATCATGGCGGCGATACCTATGGGTATTCGGCTTATATTGGTTTCAATGCGTCTGCATCAACCGGCGTTATCATTTTGGTAAACTATACCTTAAATGGCACGCAAATAACGATGGGGCAAGAAATTCTAAAAGCGATAAATAAGTATTAACAAAAAAGGCGCTTAAAGTGAAAAACACGGATTATCTTATCTGGATTGGAAAATCTTATTCAAGAGTATTGTGTGGTTTGAAAAAAGCAACATGTGCCATACCATTCAGAGAAGGATCATCTCATTGTTATATTCACGAAGCTGAGTGGAGAGGGTGTTGCAGAAAAGTGCCGCAAATACCACTATTCGCTATCACCGGACAGACCAGAATATTTTTGGCTCATAAAGACACTTTACAGAAAAGAGAACAGGGAAGAATCTTCGGCTATTACGTTTTGAAAAGTATCGAGGTAATAAAGGGAATAAGCCAACCTCTCAGCATGCCCCTGCAAAACTTTCGGGAAATTAAAACATTCCGGGACACAGTGATGGAAGGTGAGTGCTGGGATGGTTCCAAAATAAAAACTTCAAAATTAGTGGACGAACGATGCTCACCATTAGAACCTTATCCCGAATGTGAAGAAGGGGCCATAAAAGAAAAAAAGTGTCCCGATGGAACGATTATCACTACCCATAAATGCGTCGATGGATATTGGGTGAAAACAAATGAAAAGTGCGAGGATAATGGTGATGAGTCAGACTGTGAAGAAAGGGAATATAAATTTCAGCTATGCGATGAAGGTCTTATAGCTTCTCACATTTGTATTGATGGGGAATGGAAGGAGACAGGAGCGGAATGCCCTGAACCAAACACCCCGGATCAGACAATGTTTGAAACTGAAAGGGCTTGCAGTTTAAGATTAAAGCCGGGAAGCATATATCTTTTAGATGCGCTTGCCAGCGATATAACGACACACTTTAAGGACCGTTTAAAAAAGGAAGATTTAAAAGAAAAGTATTTAAAGGCAAAATCGGATTCAGAGAAGGAAGTGTTAATAGCAAGAGGCAGAAAACTTTTTGTAGATGTGGTTGAAGCGGTAAAAGAGAAGCGAAACAGTTACACAAGAATACCGGATAAGCTGGCTAATAAAGCTGAATTGCGAGGAGAGTTTGTTTTTTTCAATAAAAAGGTAATTTTTGAAAAATATCCGT
>CAXHHS010000124.1:0-11917 GCA_964015645.1 uncultured bacterium | reverse complement strand
TTGGAAGCCTTAGAGGAAGCGGAAAAAGGGAAAACAACAGACCTGAATGTTGACAAACTGTGAAGTCGAAAGCTACATCCAAATTCTGGAAGTGTTATCAAATATTACCTGCCGAGGTACAAAAGCGTGCAAAGGAAGTCTACGCGCTATTTCAAAACGACCCCTGGTATCCAAGTCTTCACTTCAAAAGAGTTCATTCTAGTTTGCCGATTTACTCCGTGCGAATCACCAGGAATTACAGAGCAGTTGGAATCATGAAAGATGACAGGCTTGTTTGGTTTTGGATTGGTTCGCACTCTGAGTATGATTATTTACTGAAACAGATGAAGAATGCTTAACAAAATCTTCCAATTTTCGACTTCGCTGCTACTCCATTATGGACCTATTGCGATATTCCAACGAATGTTACCTCATCACCCGGCCTACGTTCTGCGAAATATGAGCGCAATGAACGACGTGATTGATGATATGCGGTTTGTGGCGGAATATTATGGAAGGTTGATTACAGAGCATAAATGATTATGGAGATAATCTGTGAATAAATGCCCAAAAGATGTTATGATTGAGCTGAAAAATAAGTTTAATCGTAATTTTAATGACTGGTCTAACTTGGAAAACAATCTCTTAGACAAGACTTTTTTATGTTTACACTCCATTGCTGAGATTGGTGAGATTTTACGAGCGAAGCAGAGTTCAAAACACCATGAAGTCTGTTGTAGGATTTATGATGAGATCTTCTCAGATGCAGTGTCCTCATTGTATTTGGCTGCTTGTGCTATAGATAAGCCTGCAAATATTATACTACGCCGTGTTCTGGAACTAGGTGTTGCGGCTATTTACCTTTGGGATATGCCCCATATTACATACTCATGGCGCGAATATAATCAAGATTTGAGCTTTTCAGAAATGCTTTCACATGTTAATTCCCAAGGATATATAGCATATGTTGCTGATGAGAATGAAGCTTCAATGGATGATGAAATATTCCCATCTGATACATGTAAAAAAATATACAACGAGCTTAGTGATATAATTCATGGGAAATTAACTTCTTTTGAGAGTTTACTTCCAGATAGGTTTTCATTCATTGAAAACGATTGGATTAAATTTGTTGAGTTAACTGAAAAAGTATTAGAAATACTAGTCAAAGCATATCTAAGCAGGCATTCGATATCAAAAGAACTGTTTGAAAAATTACCACAAGCAAGAAAGGAGTTTAGTTAAACAATGTCAGGGAAAGATTTTGACTTATTGCATGCAGCAAGAACAGAAGATTTAGATGATTCACAGATATCCCAATTAGCAGTTCTAGGCAGGATTGAAAAAGAAATTATTGGTAAATTGAAATTTAGCGGTTCACATCTTTTACAAGGTGCCAGAGGGATAGGTAAATCTATGTTGCTTCGGGAAGCTGAAGCAGAGCTGGATAGGGGCTTTGTTAATGATCGGGGTTTAGGCGTATATGTAAATTTTAAGACAAGCACCCTTCTTGAAGGGGTGAAAGCTGATAATAAAGATGCATTTCAAGTATGGGTTGGAGCGAAAATTTTACAAGCACTATATGAAAAATTACTTGCTCAGGGGATCATAACAGATAAGGCAGTATCAGATCCTTTTAAGCGAATATTCGGAGTTCAATCTATAGATAGAATGAGACAAACGCTACAGGATAAAATACATTTATTGCAAAATCTAGCGAAACGAGATGATAGTACAAGCATACTTGGAGAATTAGGAGATGATTTTCTTGATAAAGTAAACGACATATCATATGTAAATGAAATAATAAGAGAAATTATTAATGAGTATAAATTAAATAGAGTTGTTTTTCTCTTTGATGAGGCTGCACACACATTTATTCCAGAACAACAAGAAATCTTTTTTGAAATATTTAAACTTATTCATGGAGGGAAAGTTGCGGTCAAAGCTGCTGTATATCCATCCATCACATCATATGGTAAAAATTTTGAAATCGGCCACGATGCAATACTTATCCCTCTAGGGCAATTCGAACCAGGCTCTTCTGGTCGTGATAGTGCAAGAAAATTATATAGAGAGCTACTTACACGCCGAATCCCACAAAAGGGAAAACTGAAAAGACAAATATTCTCCAAGGGTGAGCTTTTAGATCAATGTATACACTTATCATCAGGAAATCCTAGGGCATTTCTTCATTTATTTAATAGGGTTTATGATAGAGGTTATACTGAAAGGGCTCTTTTATTATCTACTCAAGATTATGTAGATCAAGAATTGCTTCCTTATCACTTGGGATTGGCTAAACGTTTACCAAAGTATTCTCATCATGTGAGAATTGGATTAGACATTTTGAGAGAATATATTATCCCAGAGATACGGATAAAAAATAATCGAGAGAAAAAAACCAAGTACCAATCTGCATTTTTCACTCTTCAACGAGATATGCCGCCTAACTTAAAACTTTCACTAGATTTACTTTGTTATTCTGGAGTTCTGTCTAAGCAAGGTACTGTTAAGATCGCGTCTCGAAAAACAGGTCAAAGATATATGGTGCATTTGGCTTTGTTGTTTACAGAGAAAGCCTTTATTATCAATAAGTTCAGTGATGTAATTAGAATGGTTAGCTTAACAGATTATAGAGAATTCAGTGCAGATGATCCGCACTTCGATAAATTTCTTGAAAAGCTTAAGACATCATCAGAGGAGTGTCAGAATTGCTCAGCAGAGCTTCCTGCCAATGCAAAGTTTTGTCCTGAGTGTGGAGAAAAAATTGAGGAAAAATCTATTATTGGAGCACTACTAGATGACTCAGTCAGATATTTATCTATAAGTAAATTGATAGCTGATCGTGTTGAGCCTGAGTATCCATCTGTTGGGGACGTCATCCATGCATCAAGAAGTGATCTTATGAATATTTCGTATATCAAAGAAGTCAGATCTAAAATGATAAAGAACGCTGCTGAAGAATATATCTCTGGGTAGAGTGTCTAATACCGTTACCGCTCGGATAAAATTAAGTTGTGCGATAAATTGATAATACAATGATGAAAAATATCAAAGAGATAAAGGATTCGAATGCCAGCAAGCAAAAAATCCAAAAAAGCAAAATCCGATGAATCATTAGAAATCGGTGGCCGCGTTCCGCCGCAGGCAGTAGATGTGGAACGTTACGTGCTGGGAGCACTGCTGTTAGATAAAGAAGCCTCCGCCGTCGCACTGGAAAGCCTGGAGGATACCGATTTATACCGCGATTCCCACCGGCTTATTTTTAACGCCATGGTCTCGCTCTACCAGCGCAACGAGCCGATAGACATGATTACGCTGACTGAAGAGCTGCAAAAACAGGAAGCGTTAGAGGAAATTGGCGGCGCCCACTACCTGGCGGAGCTTGCCTCGCTGGTGCCGTCTTCGGCAAATATTGAATATCACATTACCATTGTAAAACAGAAGGCCATTTTACGAAAGCTAATCCACTCCTGCACCGATATTTTAAAGGAAGCCTACGACGCCCAGGCCGATGTGGAAGGCGTTTTAAGCCAGGCCCAGCAAAATATTTTCGACATCCTCAAAAACCAGAAAGAAAAATCCTACCAGGGTATCAACACCATTTTGAATGAAACTTTTGCCGAAATAGAGCGGCTGCACCATCTCGACCACAGCGGTATTATCGGTGTGCCTTCCGGGTTTAAAACGCTGGACAACATGACCGCCGGGTTTCAGAAAGGCGATTTGATCATTCTGGCCGGGCGGCCTTCCATGGGGAAAACCGCCTTCGGATTGAATATCGCCCGCAATGCCGCTGTCGATAGCGGCACAGGCATCGGTATTTTTAGCCTGGAAATGAGCGATATGCAATTGGTACAGCGGTTTTTGTGTATGGAAGCCCAGGTGGATTCCCAACGACTGCGCACCGGCCATTTGCGCGACAGCGAATGGCCAAAACTCTCCCGCAGTGCCGGCCGCCTGGCGGAAACGCAAATCTTTATCGACGATACCGCCGGGCTGGATATTTTAAAACTCAGCGCTCGCGCCCGGCGAATGGCCCTGGAGCGCAATGTCGGTATTTTCGTCGTCGATTACATGCAACTGATGGAAGCCCCCCGGGGGTTTGACAACCGCCAGCAGGAAATTTCCTATATTTCGCGCTCTTTAAAATCCCTGGCAAAACAGTTGAATGTGCCGATTATCGCTCTCTCACAGCTTTCTCGCGCGGTAGAGCAGCGCCCGGATAAGCGGCCGATGCTGTCGGACCTTCGCGAATCCGGAGCCATCGAGCAGGATGCTGACCTTGTCATGTTCGTTTACCGGGAAGAATTTTATACCAAACACGACGACCCCAAATTTGCGGAAGTGGAGAATATCGCGGAGATCATCATCGGAAAACATCGTAACGGCCCTATCGGTACCGTAAAGTTAACTTTCCTGAAACAATATGGCAAATTCGCTGATTTAGCAAAAGATGACGACAGTATTGAATCGTTAGAACAGACAGTTGAGTTTTAAACCACTGTTTTTAATAAAACCAAACAAGCAACAAGAAGCGGAATAGGCATTAATACTCCCCATGCAAATCCTTTTACAAAGTAGCGGTTTTCCGAGTAATCTGCTTCGGAAAAGTACTTTTCTACGTTTACGTCAGAATCCGTGTCTTCCAGAATAACATCTAATTCGATCATGTACAATCTCCTTTTGAATGAGGTTTACGGTCTTTAGTTTTGGGTAAGAACTTATAGTGGTTTCTTTATAGCGCTTTTTCCTCCTTTCATACCGGGATATTAGTTTTACTTTATGATTTTGTGTATAACCGTCGAAACGGTTCTATAATCATTTTATATGACGATTTGGAAAATCGTCTTACAGGTCGTTTGCTACAACCAGGGCCGGCGCGCTGAATTCTTGCACACAGAAAAGATTGTTTTGGGTGCGAATAAACAGCTGGCCATCGCCAAAAGCAAAAGAAGAGAAAGTATTTTCGCCCAAATCGCATTCGGAAATGATTTGGCATTCTCGTTCTGCTGCAAATACGATGGTTCGACCATCATTATCGCAAAAATAAATTTGATTGTCGATGGCAATTGGCGAAGGGTAAAATTCGCCCTTCATTCTCTTTTCCCAAACCTTTTCACCCGTAATGGTGTCGATACAGTAAACGATACCTTTTTCCGTTACCGTAAACAGCAGGCCATTGCGAATTACCGGGGTTGCCACAAATGGGCCGCGAACTTTCGATTTCCATTCTAATGGCTTTTCGCCATTTACTATTTTGCGAAGCGATAATGACAGAATGGTTCTCTTTTGCACCAGGTAAAGTATATCATTATAAAGAATCGGGCTGCTGCACATGCTATCGCCATTTTGATGTTGAATACGATAGCTCGCTAATTCATCCCCATTTTCAAGGTCGTAGAGTTTTATGTCTTCCCACCCCCAGAGGACAATCGCTTTTCGCCCGTTTACTGAAGTAATTTGGGGTGTACGACTGCTGCCATTAAAATAAACCTTATTGTCGGATCGCTCTACTTTCCATACAATTTTACCGGTTTTTGCATCTAACGCCGCTATATAAGCGGATTTGGGTTGATCTCCGCATATCACCAAAATACCATCTTCCAGTACCGGTGAGGTTGCCGCGCCATGAATATTTTCAAAATCCAGCTCGCGATTTACCCAAACCGGATTTCCATCCAAATCCGCGCAAACAATACCCGCCTTACCAAAATAGCCGTAAACATAGTTTCCATCGGATACCGGGGTGGGAGTTGCCAGCGAATTCAGGCGATGCACATCTTCTAACGGGCTGGTTAGGGCTTCGCAGGTCCATAATTTTTCACCATTGTTGCGATCAAATGCCAATATGGAACGGGAGCGCTCCAGGTTAAATGCAAGAAGATTGATATTCACAAAAATGAACGTCCCTAGCAGCAGCTCATATTGTTTAAACCATTGAATTCGCTTAGGTTGTGTTTCAAACTGGAGTTCTCTCTTTTTTTTGAGTGAGAATAAAAATGCAGCGACTAATCCTGCAATAAAAGCAACAAAACTCCACCACCCCATCACCGGGGTATACCGGCTATTCAGGCCATTGTTGAAACTCGGTTTATTATAATGATAGTTCAATAATTCCGATGATTGAATCGCAACAACCACACTTAGTACTAAAATACCAATGACAGCGAATATTAGTCCACCTGTAACAGCCATGTTGAAGACGAATTTACGATTTGCCACACGTTGCCGGTAAACGTCGAATTTCTTTTGGCGATTGCGGGCATAAACGGCAATTAAGGTAATCCCAATTAAGACAAATAAACCGGCGATGGCGTAAACGACAAGCGCGCTTTCCCGCATCGTAAAATAGCCGCCTTTAAACACATACTCTTTTTGTGGAATAAAATAAATAAAAGGCAGCGCCATCAGGATAAATACCATACCGCTATAAAAACGCTGACGAGAATTGCGGGGAAAACGAAGTGCCAACATCATTAAACATAACGCTATGCCGATTCCCGAAGCCAGCCAGCTGCGAATACTATCCTGGGAAAAATCCAGGGCATTTTCTCCGAATAAAACAAATGCCGATAACAGCAAAAACATGACGCCCAGGCCAACCGTACTGGAAAGCGGCATTATATTTCGAAGCAAATTTTCTTCTGTTCTACAATATTGCAAAATATAACGAAAAACCACAATCCCCAGGAGCAACAATAATCCAATTGCTACAATGTTTGCAGCCTGTTTGATGTAGGTTGCCTGGTAAACTTGGTACGCGGCGGTTACAATTACTTTGTCACCAATAACAATCGGGGAAGAGTGGCCATTTTCCGGCAAAGCCTTCTTCCACAACACGTTGTGCTGATTTGACCAGAAAGTTGGGGCTTGGAACGCCTTAACCTCTCCGGCAGTGGTTACTCCTCGCCAGCCAAGCCACTGCTGAGAATAGTTAACATTAGCCGTTTTGGCGGCACCGACGACGTCGTTAGCACGTAATGAAATGCAAAAAAGAGATAATACCATTAGAATTTTAAGTAGCAGATCGATATTTATTTTCGTCTTATTTGACATTTTTAAAGTTGGTTGAATAAGCATTCCTTTATCTCCTCTGGGTATAATAGGTTCGTACTGTTTTTGTAGAAAACCACAAACGTCTTTCCTTTCGTTCCCGGTTAATTCCGCCTGCTTTCTTCCACAAGAAAGCAGGCGGAATCCTTTTATTTTTGAAGTATCATTCGCCGAACAAAATTTTGTTGACCGGCAACCAGGCGCATAAAATAAATTCCGGAACTTGCTTTACGCCCCTTATCGGTTTTACCATCCCAAACGGTGTGATGATACCCTGCGGATTTCGTACCATCTACCAATCGGCGAACTTGCTGGCCGAGCGCATTGTAGACAATTAGGCTAACCGGCATTGCTTTCGGCAGGGCAAATTCGATGGTTGTCTCCGGGTTGAACGGGTTGGGATAATTTTCATTTAATACAATCTCTTGAGGAATTTGGCCGTTTATCGCATCACTTTCAACCGGGTCATTATATTGGGCGGAGCCTAACGATTGTTCCTCATGGGAAACCGAATGAATTTCCACCGCGGCCATCACCCAATCAACATTGCTATTAAAGCTGCCGCTAATGTTAATATCTGATGCGGTCTGCACATAACGATCCATAACAACGATGCCTGCTGCTGCACCGCCGGCGCCGGCAGAGCTTTCAATACGTTCTACAAAACCGCCTGCTGCCGAATGGCTTTTATGGCGTTTGGCAATTGCCGCAAAAACCATCACATTGTCTTCGCGGGTTTGGGTTGGAAAATTATATACTCGCGAATCCCTGCCGTTTATGCAATCTCCATCGACGCCATTGGTATTTCCGGAGATTAAAACGCTTACGGGATCGGAAATGTGAACACCGGTATAACGGGAAACAGCAATAAATGCACTTTGGGTTGTTGATGCAAAGGCTGCCGTAACCATTCCGTCTTCGTTGGGCGTTCCTTGCGCCATCCATATTTCGATTCCGGTTTGCGCCCTGCCGGAACATTGTGCAATTACCCTGTGCCAGGTTAATCCCAGGCCGGTTATCGCAGTCGTTTCACGATATTTTTTGGTCGATATAGCAGCAAGGTATAAATCCCCATCAAACCCGAAAATAGGTTCCTCAATGCTTACAAAGGTTGAGTTTGTAGAACCACCGCTTTGTATGTCAACATATTTGACTTCATCATTATCAGCCGGTCCAAAATACGCGGTTACATTTTTACTTGTATCCATTATAATTGCGATGGGATTTTCCGATGCAATATGATCTCCGCCCCAGCCAAGGAAATTATGCCCGGCTGCCGGCGTCGCCAAGATATTGACCTCGGTGCCTTCCAGGTATACGCCATTGGGCGGGCTGAGTGTAACCGCTCCCTGGCCGGAAACTTCCACATTTAAGGTGTAAGATGCCGGCGGGAGCGGCGTAAAAACAGCAGCGGTAACTTTATCCGAATCCATTATTAACTCCACCTGGTTGTTTGTGCTGTTAATATCGCCGACCCATCTTTCGAATTGCCAGCCGGCCCTGGGGGTAGCGGTTAGCGTAACCGTGCTTCCCTCCGGAAACTCGCTGCCGGACGGAGAGATTGAAACCGTTCCGGAGCCGACCGTATCGGCGACAAGGGTGTATTTCTTGATGTCGATAATGCCGGGGAGAATTTCCAGCCCGATGACGGCCCAATCAACATCTCCGCTAAACTCACCCTGGAATACAGCAGGGGAGGGGAGAGAGGCAGAATGAGTTTGAACCGTTATACCGGCTACGTTTCCGCCAATTCCCTGTTGTACTTCTGCAATTGTTTCGAAATTTCCGCCTGGCCTGTGTTTTTTGTGCCGGTGTGCAATTGCACCATAAAGCAAGGAGCCGCTACTGTGGGCAGCTAAATCCAGTGAATAAGCAGCGCCATCCTGGCCACCGAGACAGTCACCATTTAAGCCATTTGTATTTTCGGATATGATGGTTGCAATGGGCTGTTCCAAATCGACGCCAGTATATCTTGTAACTACCATTGCAGCATTGTTCACCGGTTCAACCAAAACCGCAGTTACCACCTCTTTTCTATCCGGATTGCCGTTTGCCATCCAAACTTCGATCCCGGTTTGGCTGCGCCCGCCGCATTGTGATTTTACACGCTCCCAATTCAGTCCCAATCCATGAACGGAGTTTACGGGTGTAAAATTCTTTGTTGTGATAGCCGCCAAATATAAATTTCCGCTGACAGCAGCTACGGTTTCGCTTGTTTGAATATAATTCGCATTCGAAGTTGCGCCGGTTTGCACGTCTTGTAATTCTACAAGCCCGCCGGGGTTTGGAGCGATTTCTCGAAAGTTCGCTTGTAAATTTACATGAGAGTCAATTGTAATTGCCACCGGATTTTCCTGGCCGCTTAAATCACCTTCCCAGCCCGCAAATATCCAGTGATCCCGCGGTACGGAAGTTAATGTTACGACGGCGCCTTCAGGATACCAGGCACTGTTAGAATGTTCAATAACAGGAGGTGGATCCAGCAGTACGTCTCCATTACCGTTGATCTCAATGGATACTGTATAAAAGACAGAGGATATTTCCGTGAAAACCGCTCGTATCGTTTTGTTGGTGCTCATTATTAGCGTTGCCGGGTTTCCGGAGCCGGTTAGATCGCTCTCCCATCGAACAAATTGCCACCCGGAATCCGGAACTGCGGTTATTTCTACATGTGTTCCAGCGGTATATTCTTCGCCCGGGGGGTCGAATTCGATGCTGCCGGAACCGCTGACTGAGAAGTCCAATTCATACGTCGGATTGTTATTGTTACCCAATTCTCCCAGGGCAACATAGGCCCACCCGATATTTTTTCCGTGCTGCCAAATAAGAGATTCACTTTGATGGTAATCTTCCATCCAGTTCGTATCATAAGCTGCATCAAGGAATGGGATCATCCACTCATCATCTTCCTCGGCAGCCCAATCTCCATAATCATTTTCGAAACGTACCTGGAGGCAATAAGCGGCTCTCAAAATGGCGTAGTCGCCAGCATCCCAAATTGGCAACCCTGCCCGCTCTAAAATCCGTGCGGCCATGATAATTCCTTGCATGTGCTCCCAGGGGTAGCCGGTATCGCGTGGCGGCTCTCGAAAGGAACCACCGCGACGCAGATCATCGGGAATAACGCCGTCAATGTTCATTCCGTTTTTAACAGCGCCGATGGGGTTTATAATTCGTGGATCATCCTTATCGTAATGCCAGGACATGTCATCTTCATCATATTCCGTTTCTTGTGGTTTAGGGCCTTCGACTAATTGAATCCAATGGTTACGAACGGTTTCCAGACGCTCCCGGTCGCCCAGGTAAGCGTAAAGTGCCGTTAAAGATCCAAATGCCATCGAACCCCAATTATTCGGCCGCTGTTTAAACATCTCCATCATCGTTTTATCGTCTTTTGCCTCCCAATGCCTGGCGATTTTTTCGCACCAGCGATCAAAGGCATACGAGCGATGGCCGATCAAATCCGCAGCAAGGGCATAAGCACCAGCCTCGCGTGCCCATTCCAGGGTGCGGCCTTTTGGTTTACCTTCTCGTATTAGCTCTTCCAGTGCTTCGGTTACTTTTTCTTTGTAATGTTGTTCGCCGGTGCGAGCGTATACAATTGCGGCAGCCAGGATTTGGACATTATTGTCGCTGTCTTTGTCGTCTACCGTGGCCTTGTTCGGCCTGGCGTCATCTGCGGCAGTTTGCACAGCCTCCCAGGCAGGGCCGCTTGTCGGAAGCGCCGCCAATTCTTCCGCAGATGTCCAAAGACCTTCTTGCGCCAGGGCAATTTTAGAAATTACGATTAAATAGAGAATGAATTTACAAAACCTAAATCTTCCGTGATTCTTGATGAATCGTTCCATGATGATAACCCTCCTTAAAGGTTATAATTTCCGGATATGAAATCCGAGTAACTTAGTTAGGTAAAATTATGATTTGCTTAATCTCATTAGAAAAAGGCGGCCTCATTTTCGTTGAAAAATGTAGATGTTATCTCCTTCTTCTGTATATTTTTTGAATAGGTCCGCTCGCTCATAAGAAAAAAGAGAGAGCCGTTTTTTTCGTATTTTTCGAATATCCGAAAGTTCAAACGATAAGCTGCGAAATATTGATATATATTCTTCCGGAAGCCGGCTGCCTTCTAACCCGGAACTCTTTTCGCAGATCAACACATAGCTATGAGGCTTCAGGATTCTATGGAATTCTTTAACGATTTGACACAGTTTATGGCCGGCAACAATATATTGTAATATCCAAAATGAACAAATTAGATCGAACGAACAGTCTCCGAAGGGAAGATAATTACCTTTAAATGCCACAATATTATCTTGCCCTTGTGGATTTTCCTCTTTCGTAAAATCTACACCATAATACCGTTCGGTAAGGGAAGACAAAAACGAGAAATTTTCTTCCAGGCCGCACCCGAATTCCAGCGTATTTTTAAAACGAGATAACCCATTTCGCTTTAAGAGTTTCCTGATTTCTCTCCGGATGGGCTGGACCAGGAATTCACCGTTAATTATGGGGAGAAAGCCGTACGAAATATCATCGTTTTTTCCTTCACTGTATAGTGATTCACTCGTAAAATTATCTAATAATTGCATTTTTAATTCCTCTCCAAGTTTTGGTAAGTAAGGTTTGAGCGCTTTACTTTTTACCATAATAAGAATAGTTGATTGTTTAATTTAAAAAGAAAATGGCGATCTTATTTTCGCTGAAAAATATAGATGTTATCGCCTTCTTCCGTGTACTTTTTGAATAAGCCCGCTCGCTCGTGAGACAAAATAGAGAGCCGTTTATTCCGTATTTTTTGAATATCCGAAAGTTCAAACGATAGGCTGCAAAATATTGAAACATATTATTTTGATGTTGCTAAAGAATTAGGACATTGTTA
>CAXHHS010000123.1:0-11976 GCA_964015645.1 uncultured bacterium | reverse complement strand
GCGCTGTCTCCTGTGAGGAAAAAACCCCCGGGGAATGCAAACGTTTTTTGCGGGGGAAAATAAATCCTTCCGGCGCGCTTCAATACATTTTAAAGAGCGAAGAAAGCAAAGAGTCTTCATTAAAAGATGTTTCTGAAGATAAAATGAGATTATCAGAAAATAAACCGGTAGACGACCGGGTTAATGTATCGCCACACTATATACCCGATATCGGTCAAAAACCGGAAATAGAGCTCGACGCTATATTTCTGGAAAATACTTGTAAAAAATGCACTATTAACAAACCATTGCAAGGTACTACTGCAAATCTTTATTCAAACCCAAACAAAATCCAAAGGAGCCAACAAATGGATCATATCAATCAAAAATTAGAGCAGGAAAATCTTGTTCAGGAGGAAATTACCCCTTCCGAGCAAGCTGTAGAAAGTTCTCCAAATGGAAGTCTTCCAAATACGGAAGCCACAGTAAGTGCAGTTGATGAAGCCATAGTTCCCCAAGCGCCTCCCTCGGTAATATCATCTGCAGAGCCGGTGAATCACCAAAAAACATCCGTTATGCCAGGTACGATAAAGCCTTCGGATTCGGATTCCGGCTCTCTCGTTTATGCTCTGGGGAAATTGGGTGTTGACTTCGGTACAGACACTCGCCGCGATTGGTTTAACATTGTCATGAATCGGCATGATGCGAGTGTTGGTGTCCCGGAAGATAATTCAAAGCTGTTAGAATATATGACATTGAAGCCTTATGCAGCTGCTTCCGCAGTTTGGACACTCAATCTGGATGCAACACCGGTTTATGCCATTGAACCACAAGGAGCATTTGGCGAACCGGCTTATGAATTATTACGAGCATTTTTAGCAAAACAAATAGATCATGAAGCATCTTTTGGAGGAGACTTTTCCCGCGTCGTTGTGCCCGGTATAATCCAAGGGAACGTCACCCTACGCTCAGGCCAAGTAGTACCTAAAATTGCTCCCGATTTACGCGGGTTAGAGCAAGTTATTTTCGAAGAACAAAATGGTGGAGGGGGCAATATTGAAAAGATAAATCAAATTTATTTCCGCTTTTTTTATGAGTTGCGCAATTTAGGCGTTACCCCGCAGGATCGCGCTAAAAATTCTATGACAATTTATAGTTTAAATGGCCTGACCCCGCTGATGTTAGGAAAAGATGAAAATTCCAGCTTTGAGTTAGAAAGGGTTCATGTAGAACGCAGCCCAATATGCCGGCCAAATTCCGATTGCTGGGATGTTGTGATAACGACATTCAACCCGAAAAAACGTCTGGAAGAAGCCAAACTGGTTTTCCGGCTCACCATTGATGTAAAGGATATCATCCCGGTCCAGATGGGTAAAATCATTAACTGGTCTGCATTTTAAAGGGCATTATTGTGAGAATACCCAACCGAATAAGGTCTTCTAATGCGATAGATTCCGGTATGCCATTTCTTGCGAATCGTAATCGGTACGGAATTCAATTGTCTGCGGACTCAAAGTCGCAAACCGATAGTTTGAATTCTGCTCTGGTTTATGTTATCGGAACGCTCGCTTACGATTTTGGTGATACAGTACGGCGTGATTACTTTCTTCAAAATATAGACCCGGTTTCACCCGATTTCCGAAACGATCTAATGGAATACCTGGCTGCAAATCCACGAGAAAGCACGGCGATCTACTGGACTATCAATATCGATGAAACACCGGTTTACGCGGTTCAACCAGCAGGGCTTTTTGCAAAAAACCGCTACCGGCAAATCCATGACTTTCTTGGTGTATTACCGGATGAAGATATTCCCGTTCAGCTTTCGATAGCAGGAAAAATAACCGGCTCTGTCGTGTTACTGCAAACCGGGGGAATTGTGCCGGTGATAGCACCATCAGCAGAAATGTTCGAATGGGCAGCGGATTCGATAGCGAATGCCCTGGAAGACGGCATTATCGATGAAGCGGAAAAAGCAGAAATTCTAAAATGCGCTAATAACTACCACAAACGCGTATACCGTCAGTTGCGCAATTTAGGGCAAACGCCTCATGACCGGGCGGTGAATTTTGCTGCCACAATTGGCTACCAGAGACTGATCCATAATTCTCAGAACAAGCATTTGGAATTAGATGGAATAGAAGCAAAGCCCAGCGCAACTTGCCGCCCAAATTCCGATTGTTGGGATTTACAGCTAACGCTTTTCGATCCCGAAAAACCATACAGGCAAGCGAAGACGGTCTATGGTTTTACGGTCGATGTTGCCGAAATCGACCCGGTTGTGTTAAATAATAAGATTTTCGAGTGGAAAACGATTTAAAATATTTACAGAGAAATTGATATGCTAAAAGCAGGCGATATTGCTCCTGATTTTACCGTCAAAGATCACCTGGGGCGAGCGATAAAATTGAGCGATTACCAAGGAAAAACGGTTGTACTGTGGTTTTTTCCAAAGGCCGATACTCCCGGCTGAATTGTCCAGGGAATTGAATTCCGTGATCGAATTCAAGAATTTGAGAGGATGAACGTGCAGATTCTCGGTATTAGTGCAGATCCTGTTGAGGAGAACGCTGCCTTTGCCGAAAAGTATGGATTTCCTTTCCCATTGCTTTCAGATACCGACCGCCGGATATGCCTGGCATTTAATGCCTGTACACCGGAATCCAATGGCGTAAAGCGGATTACATATATTATTAGCCCTACCCGGCGTGTTTTGCAAATTCTGGAAGATATCAATGCCAGGGAACATCCCATCTCTACACTGCGCTATCTTTACGGCTCCGGGCAGTACACATCCTTTACCCCGGACTCTCTAGTATATGTGCTTGGTAAACTGGATTATGATTTTGGCACCGAAACTCGCCGCGACTATTGGATTAAAACGCTTTACCCAAAAACGCCCTTTGAGCATAATGCGATGATTGATTATTTAGAAAGCAATCCACAAGAAGCAACGGAAATCATCTGGATCTTAACATCCGGTGCCACGCCAATATATGCGCTTCGGCCAGTCGGATCATTTTCCGATGAAGTGTATGGAGATTTAATCCAATTTTTAAGCGATCAAATAAAAGAAGGCGCAGAACGGGTTTCCATTCCTGGCATTATTCGCGGCCAGGTTAATTTGCAGTCCGGTTACATGGTCCCGGTAATAGAACCTGCGAAATATGGTTTGTTTAATTGGACAACATCTGCATTGGTAAATTCACTTTATGGGAAAAATGCGGATTCTCAACTAATCACCAGTACTGAGAACCTTTTAAATCGTATCTATTTCGAGTTGCGAAATTTGGGACAAACCTCTCGCGATCGTGCTGTAAACTACGCTGCAACCAACGCCCTGCAAGCCGGTATCGTTATCCAAAATGCATTGGAAGAAGGACTTTTGCTGAGCAACATCGACGCAGAGCCAGGTGTAATCTGCCGTCCGGATTCCGACTGCTGGGATGTCTTGCTTACGTTTTTAAATCCGCAACAGCAATTTAAAAGCGCTAAAAAAGTATACCGGTTTACAATCGACGTGAGCGGCGTTATTCCGGTTCCGGTAGGCGAAATAAAGAGCTGGTATATTTATAAATACGAATAACCCTCAATAACATAAAGGAGAAGTATTATGAATCTACCGAAGCAAAAAAAGCCAGTATCCCGGAAAAGTAATATCAAACGATTTTCCGGAAGTGGTGAAATATCCTCTCAATTATTCAGCAAAATGCGAATATCCCCAAATGACGCGAGCGAAGCTTGTTGCCGCGCGAACTATAGCGGCGATGCAATAGAATTTTGTAAGGCTAGTCCGAGTGATTACAATTGCTGATTTTTGTACGAAGAAATATACTCTTCGCACTTCGCAGGAGTATTGTAATTAAATCATCCATTCATCATTTATCAAAGGAGCCATTCTTATGAAGCTTCCAAGCCAGTTTAAGTCTGCCGGAAATGACGGTGGCAGTGCCGCCATGTCACTTCCAAAGGGTGTTGGTCCTTCCTTTTTAGGGGCCGCCCTCGGCGCACTTAATGCAATACCGGCAGTAGTGAATACCGGAATGGGTTTAGCATCCGGCATCGGCTGCCCAATCGCATGTGCCAGGAATGATAGAACTGCGATTAGAGCGTTAGGGTGTTCCTGCTAATGCCATAATTACCGGTTATTCTTAATTTGCTTGATTGGCAGTATAATGCTGCCGATCAAGCGTTAATAGCAAGCAAAACGCCACAGGAGGTTCAATTACAATGGCTATTTCCAAAGCGACTCTTGAATGTAGAGAAGGTCTTTGGCATATCGTTGCCTATGATCTTGTGAATATCGAAAATTTAGTAGAACTAGACTATTTTAAAACTTCATTAGGCTGCTCCGGGTTTAGAATTGAAGGCACAACCAGCAACCCCGGGGAGAATGGGGAGGTCGAAACAACCGATGACTCCCAGGAGGGCGATGCGAACCCAACCGCTAAATATATTTATGAAATTCTTCGAGGTAAAGCACCCTCAGGCTATGAGTGGCAATTAAAAAGCTTATCGGGCAATAAAAGAATCGCTAAATCTGCCAAAAGTTATAAAACCAAAAAAGAATGTTTTGATATAATCGATTTAATTCAACATCTCGCACCAACTGCTGAGACAGATGACCTGACAGACGAGGCATGTCCCCGAAACAGCGGTGCGAGGTTTGAAATATGGTATAATTATGACAAAAACGAATGCTGCTGGCGATTACACGATGCCGACAATAATGAAATTGCCCGTTCCGGGGAATGCTATATGGATAAAGCACTTTGCAAGCAGGGCATTGAATCGATAAAGCAATCGGCTTCCCAAACAGTAGAAATTGTTGATGCATATTTAGCATCCACTAAAAAACAATATGTTAAGCCAAAGAAAAAATAGTGAGAAAATTACCATGAAATTACCCAAACTATCTAAAACTCTTCATGAAGCCAACTGCAATATTCCCGGAAGCCGCCTAAATTTAAACCCTGGAAAAATACAACCAAATGCCATTGATTTTGTGCCGAATTGGCGTTTGTTCGAAGATTTTCCATTAAGTAAAAAGAGAGTAAGAAAGATCCTAAAGAGCGCTGGCGGCAGGGTCGGCTATGCGGCTAAAACCGGCCAATTGATAGTGCGACAATCTGTTCATTCCGGTGGACGCCCCGGCATTGCCGACAATGATCCTGCAATGCATATTACCGTAACAATTACAGATCCGGAACCACGGGAAACTTGCCATATAAGGCTCGCGGCGAACGGAAATATCAGGGAGATATCTTGTAGATAGCAATCGCCATATTCTCCCTTGGAGATATGTTTTGTAAATCAAGAAATTGAATGGAGCTATAAAATGAAAATTCCTAAATTGGCCTCCGGCCTGCTACTTAAACCTATGGTAAATGTAAATAATATATCCATAGATAATAATGAGGTACAATCACGGATTCGACCTATGAATCGTGAGCCCTATTGTAAATGTGTTGAAGATCCTAATCAGTTCAGCCCAAATTGTGCACATGTACTACTTAATGCCTGTAGAGAGCAAGGGAGTCCTCACTGCGCCCGGACATATAATCCGCGAACCGACAACTATCAATGCGATTGCAGTTGTTATTAACTGCACTTACTAAACGGAAAACATTACTTCCGTTTAGTTAAACTAAAAGTAGGTAGTAGAGCATTTTTTAGAAGGGCTAATATTTCAAGTTACCGTTTACAACGATGGGTATTGATTTTTCCCATTAGTTAACAGCGCCCTGATGTATTCTCGAATCTTACCAAATGCGCATTACTTTGTCGGAATCCGCTTCTCACAGTTACTCTCCAACATTTTAGCCGCTTTATTCTTTCCTAAATAATAGCAAACCTCTACTCAATATTATTCAAAATATGCAATTTGCATATTTATATATTAATATATACATACTTTACTTTTTAAGCTGCTTTTAAAACATTCATATCGCTAATATATTTGTTGAAAACTCAACAAACTAAATCCCATAACCTCATAATTAACAGTCACATAGAGTCTTTCATTGTTTTTTGGCACCATAGTTGAATATCAAATAAGCGAAGCAGAGATAAAGGTTATAAATAACATATTATGATACAAACAATCAAAGCAGGAGGATTAAAATGTCTTACGATTTTTGCTTATTTGGTCTATCAGCTTTATCAATTATCCTGGGGTTTGTTGCATTACTCACTCAAAAAGTATATATCGATCCGGCAACAAACCAACCGACGGAAATTCAGATTCCATTTCTCGGAAAAATGAAAACGAATGTTCCGGCGCTTGTATTCATCTTCCTGGGATTCGGCACTGCAATTTTCGCTTTTGATAAAGTGCACGAAGTTGAGGCAGACAAAGCCCGCAGCAAACAAAAATGGACGTTGAAAGGCTCTATCCGGCGCTCTACTGATGCCCGGATTGATTGGAGCAGTGGGACATCGTTTGAGATTGTTCCGGCAGATGTCAAACACGACATCGAATCCAATGGACAGTTTGAGGTTGAGGTGCTTTTAGCTGCCGATAAAACGTTTGAGGACGTTTTAAGCGATATTGTTATCTCCAATCTGAATGGATCGGTGTATTTCGATATCGGCGGCCAAATTACCAAATTCGAAAATGCCGAAGAATCCCTCGTTCGTAAATACGATAAGGATAGGCGCGTCATTCAACTCAAACCATTGCCTTATACATCTTTTTAATCAACAAACAAGCAAACTTAAACAAATTTTATAAAAAGGAGAATATCATGAGAATAATCTTGATCACCCTGACAACGGTATTTGTTTTAACGAGTAGCGTTTTTGCAGATAAGTTTCAAATCAAATATCAAAGCGGCGGTTCCTCCCAAACAGTGGCAAATACCCCGGTAGATCTGGTCGATGGCAGTGGCAAGGTCGTTGTTAGAAGCCGAACCGACAGTTACGGGCGGGTAAATCTACCGGCTTCCAATGGCAATTATACCATAAAAGTAAATTTCAAAAATGGCCGGAAAACCGCTTCCGTAGTTATCTCCGGCAACCAGTCGCTTAAAGAAGTTTATGTTAAATAATGATTCAAAATAAACTGGTGAATATTGAAACCGGAACCGGATTTTCAGAGGAAAAAGTATCATGAAAGAAAATATCATTCAATCCGAAAACATTTTTCCCAAAAAGAATCGAATGATTCAAAATCGCCAACCGCTTACCCCACGGCCAGTCGCGAAAATCGAAGGTTGGGAACCGAACGAGGTTACATGGCAAATGTGGGTTGTTGCAGGACTTCAATTTGCTGTCTCAATTGCCTTGCTTTGGCAGGCTTACCAGGATTTGGACATCAATATATTAAACTCAACCGCAGTATTTTTAACCACTGTTGCAGGTTGGATTTTCGCAGATTTTCTTTCCGGTCGCTTCCATAAATATATTGATGCCTATGGGGATGAAAACACGCCAATCGTTGGCACGGTAATAAAGGAATTTGCCCACCATCACCGGCGGCCCAAAGATGCGTTGTGCACACCATTATTGGCTGCGTTATGGGGTGAGGTCCGTTTTACAGCACCATTGACTATTTTGTTGATGTGGGTACCAATGCATCCGCTATTAAGGATTTTTGCGGTAACGGCTCTTGCCGGAATAGCGCTTTCGCAGCATTCCCACAATCTCGCTCACATTCCACTGAAAAAACGCAGTACTTCGCTAAAAATAGTCCAGGTACTAAGGATATTTCTACGACACCGGCCCCACATGATACATCACCGGCCGCCGCATTCGGAATACTTTGAGCCGTTGAATGGCGTTTGCTCACCGATTTTGGAACGGCTGAACGACAACCGGCGTGAGGAGTGCTTGTTTTGGTATTTGTTCCATGCCGTACCAAGAACTTGGGAAGACCCCAAATTAGCACCCCCTTCCTACCTTGATGAAACAATGCACCACGCAAGTGGAATGGCACGCTTTAAATTTGATCAACAATTCCTTAATAATTCCGAGAACCAAAATCACCTGGGTACACAGAGACCAAAAGAGAGGATAAAATGAACCGGACATCACAGAAAAGCACAACAGCCAACCTGGTAAACATCGTTCGCCGGTACGAAAAACCGAGTCTTATCAAAAGCTTTTGGCAGCTAACGAACACGCTTGCTCTTTTTATCATATTTTGGCTTTTGATGTTGTATAGTCTGGGTTTCCCTTATTGGATAACACTTTTACTGGCAATCCCAACGGCCGGAATGGTGGTAAGGCTTTTTATTATTCAACACGATTGTGGGCACGGTTCCTTTTTTCGTTCGAAGAAGGCTTGCAATACCCTGGGATTTGCATTGGGCGTTTTAACACTCTACCCTTTTGGTTACTGGCGGAAAACTCATGCGATCCATCACGCCACTTCCGGCGATCTTGGTCGACGAGGCTTTGGCGCCCTGGAAACATTGACAATAGAAGAATACCGGAAACGCTCCAAAATCGGGCGATTGTTGTATCGCCTCTACAGAAACCCATTTGTTTTATTTGGTATTGGACCGCTATACCAGTTTGCGATCAAAACCCGATTGCCATTGGATTTGCCACGCTCATGGAAACGGGAATGGAAAAGCGTTTGGCAAACCAATGTGGCCGTCTTACTTCTTTTTCTCCTGATGTGGCAAGCCGTTGGACTCGACCGGTTTCTCCTGGTGCACCTGCCGGTCGTTTGGTTGTCTGGCGCAGTTGGTGTATGGCTTTTTTATATTCAACACCAATTTGAAGATACCTATTGGGAAGAATCCGAAAATTGGGATTATCACCGAGCCGCTTTCGAAGGTAGCTCCTACTACGATTTACCGGCAGTTTTGCATTGGTTTACCGGCAACATCGGGATTCATCATTTGCATCATCTATCCAGCAAAATACCGAATTACCGGCTCCTGGAATGTTTTTATAACCATCCGGAACTCCGGCAAGTAACGCGATTAACATTATGGGAGAGCTTGAAATGTATTCGCCTTAAATTATGGGATACTCAACAACGAAAATTGGTTGGGCTGACACAGGTAAACAGATAATAAAAAAATTTCTCTCCGTTGCCAGTTTCGGAAAATTGCCTGGTGAAGAAGGGGAATTTTATTTCGGTAATCGTATTACAAACTCCGCAAACTCTCCTTCCTTAGATTCCACCCGTAAAACCCCGCCATGGCCTTTAACAATCGTGTCGTAGCTAATCGATAACCCCAGGCCGGTGCCTTCGCCGGTGGGTTTGGTAGTGAAAAATGGCGTAAAAATCTTCTCGCGGGCTTCTTCGGAAATACCGTTGCCATTATCGCGAATGCGAATCTCGACCTGGCTACCGAGATTTCTGGTCCTCAGCCATAAGGTAGGCGGTTCTGACTGACCATTCCCCCGGGCTTTTTCATCGGCAGCATAACATGCGTTACCAATGATGTTCAGAAAAACACGGCTAATATCCTGGGAAACCGCTTCAATTTTGCCGACTGTTTCATCATAATCTTTCTCGATAGTAATATTAAAACCGGTCTGCCGGGCGCGCATTCCGTGGTATACCAAATTGGCGCTTTCATCCAGCAAAGCGTTGATGTCCGTTGGCATCCGCTCACTGGTGCCTTTGCGAGCATGCGACATCATACTTTTTACGATGCTATCGGCCCGCTTGCCGTGCTCATTGATCTTTTCGCTAAGCTGTTCCAATTTTCCGAGATTACTCTCAAGTAAGGCGATCTCATCATCACTCAGTTTGCCTTTTAATTTACGAAGGTCTTCTACGATGGCATTGGTAAACTTTATGGAGAGCTGTGCAAAATTGTTGACGAAATTGAGCGGATTCTTGATCTCGTGAGCAATACCGGCAGTTAGCTGGCCTAGTGAAGCCAGTTTCTCCTGGGCAACCAATTGCGTCTGGGTCGCTTTTAAATTCTCAACAGTGGTATTAAGCTGACGGTAAGCGTCGGCATTTTCCAACGCAATCGCCGCATAAGTTGCCAGATTACGCAAAATATTGAGATGATACTTTGTATAAGCGTTCTTTTTAAATGATTGCGCCGTAATAACGCCAATTTGGTTCTCCTGGTGAGTCAGAGGCAAATAGAGCATCGATTCGGGGTTATCACCTGCTGCTGCCTCCGGGAGCGCCTCAAAATATTCCTGGAACTCTGTGGTATAATCATTAAAGAAAATTTCCGTTTGCTGCTTAAAACACCAAACTGCCGGCCGGTTTTCATCGGATAATGAATAATAAAACGGTGCCAGGGTTTGGCCCTTCTCTTTGGTAGCAGGCATATCGATGCGTTGCGTTTCCTCATCATAAATGCCGATACCAAAAACAGATGCATCCATCAGGTTATTAACATTTTCATACACCGTATCGATAATCTGCTCGATGGAAAGCGTCGCAGTGATGTTTTTACCGATCTCACTCAACAATTCAATATTCTTCTTGGCTTTTTCCGTTTCGGCTAATAGGCGGTTGGTTTCGTCGAAGAGACGAGCATTTTCTAGCGTAACGCTCATACTATTGGTGAGAGTGGACAACAGGCGCACATCGGCATCGCTAAACGCATTTTCGCGGTCGATATTTTGCAAGGTGACATATCCTTTGACGGTATCTCCTACTACCATCGGCACGAATACACTGGATTTCGGTGATTCCGTACCGGGTATTACTTTCATATCATATTTGGCCTTGATCACTTCGGCATGTTTTTTTATAACCACGATTTCGCCGGTACGAATGAGTTGCTGGCGGAGTTTGTCCAATGGGCGTGGCTCCGGGTAAAACCGCTCACCTTTTTCGAAAAGATATTGTCCGATCTCATTTCCGGATTCGCGATCGAATGTGGCTATTCCGACAACCTGGGCGTCAAAGATGTCTCGAATTTTATCGCCAATAAGGTCATAAATCGCTTGCATCTCCAGCTTGGCGACCAGCCCTTCCTGCACGCTGTTAATCACCCCAAGTTCTTCCGCACGCTGTTCGGTTTCCGAAAGCAGGCGAGTGGTCTCGTCGAAGAGGCGAGCATTTTCCAAAGCGACACCCATATTGGAACCGAGAGTGGAGAGCAGCCGGACGTCGGTTTCGGAATAGGCATGTTCCTTTATATCTTGCAAGGAAATGACGCCGGTAACTGAATCTCCCATGATGATAGGAACGCCCAGCCAGGATTTTTTTGCAACTTCATTTTCCGAAGAAGGAATCGCTCCCAATTCCGCAAACCGGCGTTCTGCATCCTCGGTAATAAGCAGCGGCGCGCGCGACTTTATGACGTGTGAAGTAAGCCCGGACCCAAATGCTTGAGGCTCTACATTAATTTTCTTACCCTGTTCCAGGTAATATGGAAGCCGAAATAGCCCCGTCTCCTTATCATAAAGCGCAATGTAGATGGTAGGCGATTTAAAAATCTCGCGAATTTTATCTCCGACCAAATTCACGATGGCCTGGAACTCAAGCTGTTTTGCCAAACCACTGCCAACACTGTTGATGATGGCAAGCTCTTCAACTTTCTGCTGGATTTCATGGGTTCGTTCTTCAACAGTTTTTTCCAATTCCACCTGGCGTTCTCTTAATTGCTGCGTGCGCAATCGAACCAGGCCAAAAACCAGGCCGCAAGCAGCTAGAAAGTAGAACAGGTAGGCCCAAAAAGTGCGATACCAGGGTGGCAAAACGGTAAATTTGAAGGTTGCTTCTGAACTAAAATGCTCGTAGATATTTTTTGCCCGGGCATGAAACGTATACTCACCTTCCGGGAGATTGGTGTATTCCTTCTCGGTTCGGCGGCTCCAGGCAGACCAATGTTTGTCAAATCCTTCCAGCCAGGTCTGGTATTCCATTTTATTTTCCTGTTCGAAAAACGGAGCAGCGTATTGGATTTGGAGGGAGTTGTTTTGAAAATCCAACGTTGGTGACATCCCCCTTAATCCCCCTTCAAAGGGGGGTGAAAAATTCCCCCTTTGAAGGGGGATTAAGGGGGATGTCCCGCCATATACTAGCGAATCCTCACCCATCGTCACACGGCGGATTAGCAC
>CAXHHS010000122.1:0-12023 GCA_964015645.1 uncultured bacterium | reverse complement strand
TACACCAAGAAGCTCGTCGGCAGCGTCAGATGTGTATAAGAGACAGCCCCGGGGAAATGTACATTGCCGGAATTGGACTTGCGCGCGGTTATTTGGATCGCCCGAAGTTGACAGAAGAGCGGTTTATTAACTACCCATTGGGGGATGAAGTTGGGGAGATGATTGACCTCACCTCCGGCTCCTCTCCTAAAAGGAGAAGGGAGGTTGTACGCCTTTACAAAACCGGCGATTTAGCGCGCCGTCTACCGAATGGAAATATCGAGTTTCTGGGCAGGGCAGATCACCAGGTAAAAATCCGCGGATACCGCATTGAGTTAGAAGAAATTGAAGCAACGCTTTGTCAGCATCCCCGGGTTAAGCAGGCGGTTGTTGTTGCCCAAAAAATTCAATCGGATTCACTGACAAAAGAAATTTCTGGCGTTTCAACTGTTTCGAAACGTCCTCTTTCAAATAGCGATCAGCAATTGGTGGCTTACCTGGTTGCCAGTGATGCGGCAAAGCTTACCAGCATGAAATTGCGTGAATTTTTGAAGGAAACGTTGCCTGATTACATGGTTCCCACAATCTTTATGGTCCTCGATGTTCTGCCATTGACGCCCAATGGTAAAATCGACCGTAAGGCGTTACCGGCGCCGGCAAAATCCCGGCCGGAGACAATATTTGTTGCCCCGCGCAATTCAATAGAAAAAACAGTCGTTACGATTTGGAAAGATGTATTGGGCCTGGAACAAACCGGTATTCACGATAACTTTTTTGAATTGGGCGGACACTCTTTATCCGTTGCAACCGTTATTGCCCGCGTGCAAGAAATATTTAATGTTGAACTGCCGTTTCGCAGCCTGTTTGAAAAACCGACCATTGCCGAGATTGTCCGATTGATCGAAACGTTAAAAAAGCAGAAAACCGGTAAATCACAAATACCGATTCTCGAAAGGATTAAAACCGCTTTTCCCACAGATCGTAAGGGTATATTTGAGCATTACTTGCAGCAGGAAATCGCTCGTATTTTAGATGTAAGCGTAGAGCAGCTATCCCGGAACAATAGTTTAATCCGGCACAATCTCGGTGCAGGTGTTACGGACCTGGTGCGTATTCTAAAGCGCGATTTGCACATTCACTTTTTTCCGCCTGAACTCCTGGCATTTCAATCTATTGCGGGGTTAGCGGATTTCATTTTGGCTGAATTGGAGCGCCAGGAAAACTTGCCGGCGTTTGCAACTGATAACCCATTGTTATCATGTCATTTAGAGCTTCGGCCATTATACAATCCGGATTGCTATTTACCCGCAGAAAAAACAAAGCACGACGATTCTACAGCGCATTCTTTGCTGCAAAAACCCGCGTCGTCGCCAGCCGGTGAGCCGCTTTCCTCGATGGTATTTATTCATTCCGCGCCCAGAACCGGATCAACGCTGTTACGTGTAATGTTAGGCGGCCACCCGAATCTATTTTGTCCGCCGGAACTCAACCTGTTGTTCTACCGGGATATGCAACAATGGCAACAGGATTTGGGGATTGGCTCAAATTATCAATGGCCGGCTTTCGGGCTTCATGCCGCTTTTTGCGAGCTTGAGGAATTGACCCCCAAACAAGGATGGGAACGGGTAGATAAACTCATTGCGAAGAACCAGCCGGTTCGGGAGGTGTATTCCCGACTTCAACAATTGGCCGGTAAACGCACGCTGGTTGATAAAACCGTCCCGTATGCGCTCAATATGAATACGCTGGAGCGCACCGAAACTTTGTTTAAAAATCCCAAGCATGTTTATATCACTCGCCACCCCTATTCTGTTATCGAATCTTGCCTTCGTATGCGCATTGATAAGTTGTTAAACCCGGCTCGATTTGAAAAGCCGGATATTGATCCGTATGCCGTTGCCGAATTTATTTGGAAGCGATTTAACGAAAATATAAACCGATTTCTGGAACAAGTTGATTCAGAACGCTGGAAAATCGTTCAATACGAAACGCTCGTTAATGATCCGGCGAATGCGATGGCCGGCATTTGCGAATTCCTTGAAATCCCTTTTGATGAAGCAGTGCTGAATCCCTATGATGGCCGGCGAGAACGAATGATCTCTGCCTTTGGCGATCCTAATATTCTTGAACATACCGCTATCGATCCCAACCTGGCGAACATCTGGCAGAAAATCCGGTTGCCGCGACAGCTCGATAATACGACCTATGATTTAGCGTCTCGCCTGGGATATGAACTTCCCAAAAACAACAACAGTTCAGCGCCCCGGTTTTCCGGTGTTTCGATTACCGGAAATTCATCTCTCAATGACGCAGGTTTAAACTCATCAACTACTATTCAAGGAACAAAGCGCGCGGTTCTTTCTTTTGCCCAGGAGCGGTTGTGGTTTCTCGATCAACTGGAACCGGGAAATCCCGCTTATAATATGCCAATTGCCTTTCGCCTAACCGGAATTCCGGATATCGAATCGCTCAACAAAACCTTTAATACATTGATCCGGCGACATGAGGTCTTGCGCACTGTTTTTGTATCCGAAAATGGCCGCCCCCAACAAATTATACAGCCAAAGATGCTGTTAAACCTAATAATCGTCGATTTGAGCCAGGGCACAGGTGGTAACCGGGAAGTAGATGCCGCTAAAATAATTCTTGAAGAAACACAACATCCCTTTGATTTGGTAAAAGGGCCGCTTTTCCGCGCAATGTTGCTGCATCTGGATAAACAACAGCATATCTTTTTACTCACGCTTCATCACATTATTTCCGATGGCTGGTCAATCGATATTCTGTTACAAGAGGTTGCAACGCTATATACTGCTTTTTGTAACCCCGGTTCAAACCAGGAAACTCGGGAAACTTTGCTGCCAAAGCTATCCCTTCAATATGCCGGTTTTGCCAGTTGGCAGCGCTCCCGGGTAAATAGTAAACGACTGGAAGCGGATTTGTTATATTGGCGAGAAAAACTCAAAGATGCACCGCCCGCTTTGGCCCTTCAGTCTGACCATCCCCGGCCTGCAAATCCCAGCTATCGCGGCGCTCGCCAAGCATTCGTATTGCCTGAGCCGTTAACCAGGTCGCTCAAGGAGTTTGGCCAGGCGCAAAGGGCTACACTTTTTATGGTATTGTTAACGGCGTTTTACATATTATTATATCGTTTTAGCCAGCAAAAAGATATTGTTGTTGGATCGCCGATAGCCAATCGTAACCGGCCAGAATTGGAAGGGATAATCGGGTTGTTTGCCAATGCCCTTGTACTGCGCTGCCAACTATCCGGAAACCTCACATTTAAAACATTACTGGCTAAAGTGAAGGAAACTTGCCTGGAAGCATATACCCATCAGGATTTGCCTTTCGAGAAGTTAGTGGAAACCCTCCAACCGGAACGCGATATGAGCCGCCAGCCACTATTTCAAGTCGTTTTTGCTTTGCAGAATGCCGCAATTTCTCACCTAAAACTCCCCGGTTTATCTACGACCCGTTTTGATATTGATAACGGCACAGCCAAGCATGATTTAATGTTGTCGATGACCGAGCAGCAAAGCACTTTAAATGGCTTATTGGAATACAGTACCGATCTATTTGAAAGCAAAACTGCCAATAGAATGCTTGAGAGCCTTAAGTCGCTTTTGGCAGAAATCGTTGCCAACCCGCTGCAATCCATTGATTCGTTGTTGTCGTTTAAAGGTGTCGAAAATCAGCAACCGCCGCTAACCGCCAACCGGAAAAATCCTAATCCTGTGGTCACGTTCCAACCGCCCCGAACACCTATAGAACAAGTGATTGCGAGTGTCTGGCGAGAGGTGCTAAATGCCGAACGTATTGGCATATATGATAATTTTTTCGAATTAGGCGGGCATTCCCTGCTGGCAACCCAAATTATTTCTTATTTAAGCGATATTTTTCAGGTAGAATTGCCATTAAGTGCATTGTTCGATGGACCAACAATCGCAAAATTGAATACCTGCATTATCGATCTTTGTGATAAAGAAAAAATCGCCGAAGAAATTGCCCGGGCATTCCTGGAAATCGAAACGCTTTCGGAAGAAGAAACCGTAGGGATTCAGGATGAAGAGTGATCGTTTGGAAACGCCGTATAAAGATTTAAAACAAGGCGGCTTTTCATCAAAAAAACGGGCACTGCTTGCTCGAAAGCTCAAGCAAAAAGGAATTCATCTCCCTCAAAATCGACCGGGAATTCCGAAAAGACCGGTTGCCAGCCCCTGCCGCCTTTCTTTTGCCCAGGAGCGCCTGTGGTTTATCGATCAGTTGGAGCCGGGAACCCCGGCCTATAATATTCCCCAAGTATTTCGATTAACTGGTGAGTTGAATGCTGGTGTTTTAGAGCGCTCCATAAACGAACTGATTCGCCGCCACGAATCTTTACGGACAACGTTTGAATTGAAAGATGGTCAGCCACTACAAATTATTGCACCTGAATTAAAACTTGTGGTTTCGGTAACGGATTTGAGCGCGGTAGCCGAAAATGACCGGGAAATAGAAGCCCAAAAGCTGGTTCATGAAGCGATACACCATCCTTTTGATTTGGCAAAAGGCCCGCTGTTTCGAGCACGTTTGCTTAAGCTGAATGCAAAAACGCATATTCTAATATTGATCATGCACCACATTATCTCCGATGGCTGGTCCATGGGAGTGCTGTTCCGGGAGATGGCAACATTGTATGCAGCTTATTCTACCGGCAATACCAATCTGCTTCCTTCTTTGCCGATTCAATACGCCGATTTTGCCATTTGGCAGCGGGAGTGGCTTAAAGGAAACGTGTTAGATCGACAACTCTCCTACTGGAAAACGAAACTGAAAGGTGTGCCTTCCACTTTAGCACTTCCAACAGACCGATCGCGATCTACGACACTCAGTTATCGCGGGGGGCGTGTATCCTTCACGGTACCGAAATCAACAACTAAATTGTTAAAACAGCTCAGCCAGAAAGAAGGCGTCACCCTGTTTATGATGCTGTTGGCGGTTTTTATAATACTGTTGTTTCGCTATAGCCAGCAAAAAGACATTGTCGTGGGGGCGCCAATCGCCAATCGCAATCGCTCGGAGATCGAAGGGCTAATTGGTTTCTTTGTTAACACGTTAGCACTGCGCACAAGCCTTTCCGGAAACTCAACTGTTAAGGAGTTGTTGTCACAAGTTAAAGAAACATGCCTGCAAGCTTATGCACACCAGGATTTACCGTTCGAAAAACTGGCGGAGGAATTGCAATTAGAACGGGATATGAGCTGCCAGCCCTTATTCCAGGTAATATTTCAGCTTTTTAACACTTCCTATCCCGATTTGGAATTACCCGGTTTAACAACTACCCCGGTTAAGATAGATAGCAGCATCGCCAAGTTCGATTTGAATTTGACCTTAACTGAACAGCAAAATGGCCTTACCGGAAACCTTTTGTATAGCAGCGACCTGTTTGACCGGGCGACAATCGAACGCATGGCCGGACATTTTAAAATACTGTTGGAAGGCGTTGTCGCGAATCCCCAACAATCGATTGGCACATTGCCAGTATTAACCGATGCCGAACAGCAGCAGATTTTGATAGAGTGGAATGATACCCGGGCGGATTACCCCAAAGACCAATGCATTCACCGGCTTTTTGAAAAACAGGTTAAACAAACCCCAGATGCAATCGCAGTGAGTTTTGGCGAAGAGCAGCTAACCTACCGGCAATTGAATGAAAAGGCCAATCGCCTGGCGAACTATTTACGGAAGTTTGGGATTAGAGTGGAAATGCCAGTGGGCATTTGCATGGAGCGTTCTTTGGAAATGATTATCGGGTTATTGGGCATTTTGAAATCCGGAGGGACTTATGTGCCGCTGGACCCGGGGTACCCGCAAGAACGCCTGAGGTTTATGTTACATGATAGCGAAATTTCAATATTATTAACACGGGAAGAATTTTTGTCCAATTTGCCGGAATACCAGGGACACCTGGTTTTACTCGATGCAATTGAAAATCAGCTTGTTACGGAAGATCCAAATAATTTGGATGATGCTGAAACGACGGCTGAAAATCTTGCTTACGTGGTGTACACCTCCGGATCAACCGGTTTGCCCAAAGGAATTTGTATTCCGCATCGAGCCGTTAATCGACTGGTTTTTAACACAAATTACATTGGTATTACTCCTTCGGATCGAATCGCGCATATTTCCAATGTCTCTTTTGACGCCGCCACTTTTGAAATGTGGGGCGCCTTGCTTCAAGGGGCAATGTTGGTTATTATCACCAGGGATGTCGCGTTATCTCCCCGGGAATTCGCTTCAGCATTACAACAGCATAAAATCAGCATTTTATTTATAACCACTGCACTTTTTAACCAGGTTGCTCGTGAGACACCGGGGGCTTTTGCGGCATTGCATTATGTTCTATTTGGTGGCGAAATGGTAGATCCGTTATCGGTAAAGGCTGTTCTCAAAGCTGGCGCACCTAAACACCTGGTTCATGTATACGGCCCCACGGAAAATACAACATTTTCAACTTATTACCCGGTTAGGGAAGTGCCAGAACAAGCGGCTACCGTACCAATTGGCCGGCCAATATCCAACACTCAACTCTATTTATTGGATGATCATCTTCAGCCGGTTCCTGTTGGTGTTTCCGGGGAAGTTTACCTGGGCGGCGATGGTCTTGCGCATGGCTATCTCAATCGCCCGGAATTAACGAGGGAAAGATTTATTACGAATCATCCAATCACCCAATCACCCGATCACCCAATCTACAAAACCGGCGATATTGCCCGCTATCTTCCCGATGGGGATATTGAATTCCTGGGACGTGTCGATCACCAGGTAAAGGTTCGCGGGTTTCGAATAGAATTAGCAGAGATCGAAACGGTGTTAAGCAGGCATCCGGCAGTGGCACAGGTAGTCGTGATTGTTAGAGAAGATACCCCCCGGAACAAAACTCTGGCAGCCTATTTAGCTTTCGCTGAAAATTCATCTTTTGATACCCGGAAGTTACGCGATTTTCTAAAACAACAGTTGCCGGATTATATGATCCCGGCTTCATTCACATTTTTGAACCAGCTTCCGCTAACGCCCAATGGAAAAATAGATAGAAATGCGTTGCCTGAACCCGATAGAATCAGGCCATTTCAAGAAACATCTTTTGTTGCTCCGCGTACGCCAACAGAAAAAACGTTAGCCGCTATCTGTTTGAATTTATTGAACATAGAAAAAATAGGTGTCTTTGATAATTTCTTTGAACTCGGCGGCCATTCCTTGCTTGCCGTACAGGTTATGGCACGAGTGCAGGAAACATTCGAAGTTGAACTGCCCCTGCGCAGCCTGTTTGAAAACCCGACGATTTCCGGAATAGCGGAGCAAATAGATACGCAATGCTGGAAGAATGGCGCCCAACCTGAACTCCATTACGAACAAGGCTCATCTTTGGTAACGATTAAGCGAGGTAATCAAAACCTTCTGCCAATATTTTTGATTCCCGGTGCTGCGGCGGAAAAGGTGAATTTTCTGAATTACGTACGGCTGCTCCAACAAGCAGGTGTAAAAAACCCCGTTTACGGCTTGCGGCCGCGTGATCGGAAGGGCGAGCGGCCATCATATACCGGTGTTGAAAATATAGCTGCTAACTACTTGCAAGAGATTTACACAGTTCAACCGAACGGCCCGTATTTTTTATTGGGCGGCTGCGTTGGCGGCAGGGTTGTATTCGAAATAGCGCGGCAGCTTTATGAGAAAGGCCAATCGGTTGCGAATCTCATTTTAATCGATTCGCTGTTATCAAGTAAAGTAGAAAAGCTATACCGAATTCTTCCTCAAAATTTGGTACCCGGCCCGTTATTCAGGGGAGTCAAATATCACTTGTGGAAGATGCAGCGCTTTTCCCATAAGAGAAAAGTAATCTATCTTATCAGACAATTACGAAATTTACTGGCTGCACTAATGCCTGAAACTGATAAACAACGCCGAAAACGCTACCGTCAAATGGCAGTACAAAATTACCTCACAGCATTAATAAACTACCGGCCTAAAGGCCAGTATCCCGGCCCAATAAGTTTATTGATGAATGAAAATTATCATCAAAGCTGCTCGCAAACAGGATGGGAACAGTATATCTCCGGCCATTTGAAATTACACCTTATCCCGGGATTTCATCGAATGATTTTGGGAGAGAATGTGGAGGCAACTGCAACAGAGTTAAGAAAATGCCTGGCGATTGACGGGCAATCCAAGCAATGAATCTGCGGTAAAATTCAATTCACCCATAAACTTCGATCCAGGCTGCGGTATTGGATTGCTTCGCTGATATATTCCGGCTGGATCGCTTCCAAGCCTGCTAAATCAGCGATGGTGCGGGCTACTTTTAAAATGCGATCGTACGCCCGCGCAGATAACCCCAATTGGTTAATAGCCATTTTCAGCAAATCCTGGCCTTTTTCATCCACTTTACAATATTGGCGAATGTCGCGCGGCTGCATATCGGCATTGCAGAAAAGATGGCTGCTCTCTTTAAATCGCTTCAATTGAATTTCCCGTGCCGCTTGGACTCGCTTGCGAATCTCTTCCGATTTTTCGCCGCCGCTTTTTTCCGCTAAATCCTGGTACTTTACCGCGGGTACTTCTATTTGAATGTCGATGCGATCCAGCAGCGGCCCGCTAATTCTGGAAATATAACGTTGAATTTGGGGCGGGGCACAGGAGCATTCTTTATTGGGATCGGTGCTATAGCCGCAGGGGCAGGGGTTCATTGCAGCCGCTAACATAAAATTTGCGGGATAAGTGATGGAGAGCGCTGCCCGGGCGATGGTGACTTTGCCGTCTTCCAACGGCTGGCGCATTACTTCCAGTACATTTTTTTTGAATTCCGGCAGCTCATCCAAAAACAATACCCCGTGATGGCTGAGGCTAACTTCTCCCGGGCGAGGATATTTACCGCCGCCGATTAGCCCGGCATCGGAAATAGTGTGGTGAGGAGAGCGAAAAGGGCGAATGGCAATCATCGCTGCTTCCGAATTAAGGAGGCCGGAGACTGAATGAATCTTGGTGGTTTCCAGCGCTTCTTCCACCGTCATAGCAGGAAGAATCGTTGGCAAGCGTTTGGCTAACATCGTTTTGCCCGAACCAGGCGGCCCGATCATAATAATATTGTGCCCGCCGGCAGCGGCAACTTCTAACGCTCGCTTCACATGTTCCTGGCCTTTAACATCAGAAAAATCAACCACATACTGTTTGCTAATTTCGAAAATATCTTTCAGATCAACTTTATATTCAGCGATGTCTTCGCGATTGGTCAAAAATTCCACCGCCTGCCGCAGGGTATTGACGGGATAGACTTTAACATCATCTACCATTGCCGCTTCTTTGGCGTTTTTAGCAGGAACGATCATTCCTTTCATGCCTTTTTTCCGGGCATGCCAGGCAATGGAAAGCGCGCCGGGAATCGGGCGTAAAGCGCCATCCAGGGCCAGTTCGCCAAAAATAATGTGGTCGTGCAATCGCGTTTCCGGGATAACCCCATACGCCGTCAAAATACCGATGGCGATTGGCAAATCGTAACCCGAGCCTTCTTTGCGAATATCTGCCGGGGCAAGATTAATCGTGATGCGCTTCATGGGGAAATCGTAGCCACTGTTTTTAATTGCGGCGATTACCCGTTCGCGGCTTTCCTTTACGGCAGAATCCGGTAATCCCACCAGGGCAAAACTCATCAATCCCTTTTCCAGGCTGGTTTCCACTTCTACCAGGTAAGCATCAATTCCCATCAATGCGGCAGAAATAACTTTCGAAAGCATCTTTGTTCCTTCATCAATTGTGTGCGAATTTGAGTTGCGAGAAAATACTTATTTAAAGATGCTCGAATTTAAGGATTTTGTTGGAATAAGCAAATTTTAATGTGGTGTAATGAAAACAATATATATATTATAGAGGTTTAGGGCCAATAAGGAATGAATGAAATCTCAAAATTCAAAATTTATTGGCATTAACTTCGAACGTATTCTAACAATTCATGCTTATATACAAAATATCCATTACTTATTTGCCAGTATATTTTTCGCTTCTTTAAGATCAATTTTAGCTTTAACCCCATGTCTTTCAAGTAAGTGAAGTAAGTTACTTCCATCTAGTAAAGTCAATGGTTTGTCCTTTGCAAATTCATAAGCATCAGGCCCGTATTTTGCTGTTGTTACTAAAATTCCTTTAATGGCCCCTTCATTTACTACTGTTCCATATAAATCTCTTACTGCCGATACTCCTACTACATTTGTATATCTTTTTGCCTGTATAACGATCTTCCCTCCTCTGATAGGGTCTGGGTCAAATGCAACAGCGTCAACTCCACCATCTCTGCTTGCTCTTGTAATTTTAACTTCACCGCCAGATTGAGTAAATTCCTTTTCAAATATTTCCCTTACTAAATGCTCGAATTCCTCCCAATCCATTGCTGCAATATTTACTGATTCGTCAAGCTCATGAGAGACATCGATTGAAGTAACAAATCTTTTATCTTTGCGACTGATATGCATAATTGGTGCAATAGCCACCAAGCCATGCAATTTACTACTACCTACTCCCTTAAGCTTTTTGAAACATTCTTTGGGGTCGACCATTGCCAAGTTTATTGATATGAATTGTTCTCTACCTGCTTGAACTGACATTACACATGTATTAGTTTCCTGCCCTGTTGCTTTATCTATAGCTTTTACCCATCCATTAAAGACAATCGAAACTATAGCTTGAATTATATCCGCTTCATATAATTCATGAATAGTTCGAAGCGTAATTTGGTACAATAGATCATCATATAATTTCTTTTGAGCAATATTTGACAAATGAGATTCACTAAACTCATCTCTTGATTGTATGTATCTAATTTCCTTTAAGGTAGGTAAATGATCTGGAGCCGGTAAGGCATACTCTACTATCAGAATTTTGGTTTCTGGGTCAAAATTCAAATCAAACTCTTGCGGAAAATTACCTGGGTATTTAGAATTTGCTAAAACCATATCACAATAATCAATTATTGTTTCTGGTCTGCCACTAAAGTAATCCTTTTTCTTCTGTTCGATTGCGAGATTATTTTGTTTTTGTTTTGCATAAAATACAGTTTTTTCGTGCTCCCATTTTTTTACTGCATTTTTATATTCAATGATCAACTGTTTATTTTCTTCCTCGATTTTTTGCTTATTCTTCTCCCACTGACGGTGATCGTTATAAAATTTCTCCTTAGCCTCAATTATTTTCTTCTCTTTTTTTAACGAAATCACCTTATCTAGAAGGTTCAATATCGGCTGATAATTAGGATCAGATTCTTTTGGTTTCTGAGGAGTTGGTTTAAGTTGGGGTTTTGAAGGGGTAGGTTTCCCAAATTTGGATGTGTCTTTTAAAGATTCCCAATCTATTGTATCATCAATGCTTAAGGTATAGTGCAAAACTTGTTCAATTGAACGGATAACCTCCCGTGCTTCTTCACTCTTTTCAATCGCTAATTGTTTCTTTTCATCTTTTTCCCGTGCTGCCTGTTCGCGTTTTAGTTTTTTATCTTCAGCCTTGAGTTTCTTCTGCCATTGTTCTTCCCATGCTAATTCTTGAAGATAGGCTTTTTGTTCAACAATGTTTTTGTCGCTACCTTTAATAACTCTTAGTTTTCCTAAACCTTCGTGTTTGACAACCGCTTCCCACATCATGCGTGCCATTATTACCTCCACTCTTATTTTGTTTTCTAATTGTGATGGAAATATTAATTTCTTTAGTTCTATCGAATCATCTTGCATCTATAATTCGACCTAAAAAAATTTTAATAAAGGGTTTTTTGATTAATTGTAACTTTGAGAGGTAGAGTAAACGATAACCGCCGCTCCTTTCAAACTAAAAAATCGAAAAGAAGGGGGAAATGGCTATTGTTTGATCAAGAAAAAAGTTTTTCAGACTTTCGAAAAATAATCAGGTATTTGATAACCATCAAACCGCCGCTTCCCACCCCAAAATCGCTTTTTTGCGCTCAGTTCCCCAGCGATACTGATGGATCGCCCCGGATTTGCTAATGACGCGGTGGCAAGGAATAATAAAAC